>MHBM01000223.1:6916-7158 GCA_001804885.1 Lentisphaerae bacterium RIFOXYA12_FULL_48_11 | reverse complement strand
GGCGCCGCCCGTCACCCGCAGGTTGACGCCTGTAGAAATGACAAAGAAATCAAGAATGCCGCTGAACCCGCTGACGTCACCGCCCGGCCAGATACTGTTGCTTTTCGGAGAATTGATGATCAGCTTGCCGCTTCCGCTGATTGGTCCGTTCAATGTCAGGTCGGCGTTGTCCCTCAACTCGCTTGTGGTGCCTGGCGTAACCTGTATGGCGTTTGCGAGGATGCGGGCGCTTGCATCGGACA
>MHBM01000223.1:0-6825 GCA_001804885.1 Lentisphaerae bacterium RIFOXYA12_FULL_48_11 | reverse complement strand
ATTGTAACCATTTGCCCCGGACAGAGTGAGTGAACCGGCTCCGTTTTTAACAACCGTGATGTTGGTCCAGATTTTTCCTGCATAAGTGTAGGAAGCTTCATTATCTATTGTAAGCGTCGAGAGGGTGGGCTCACTGTTCGTGATCACCATCTGCATCGTGGTGCCGAGGCTTGCCAATCCTGTAACCCGCTGGTTGAATCCTGCGAGGTCGAAGAATGCCCTGTCGACATTGGACGCATTGCCCATCCTGAGAGCAGAGTTTGTTGGTATTATATCGTTATTGCCGATCGTCACGTTGCCCACAACAACTACCGTGTCGCCCAGGTAGGTGTTTGTGGCGTTCAGTAATACCTTGCTGGTTCCGCCGTCGGTGCAACGCACGGCAAGCCCGTAGTTGTTGCTTCCAGAATCAATAACCCCGTTAATCGTCAAAGTAGCATTGGCGAGCGAGCCGATTCTTGTCTGGTCCGCTCCAAGCGTTATATTGCCGGTCCACGTGTTGGTGCCGCCGGAGGACTGCAGCGCGCCCTGGTTGTCGCCGCCTCCTGTAATAGCCAGCGGTATGCCTTCTATAGTGGTCCCGCCGTTAAGCCTCAAAATGAAACTGTTGCTGACGGTGGCCATTGGCGCATTGCCTAGCGCGTAGTTGTTCTGCACAAGCAGAGTGCCGCCGTTGACAAGAACTTCGCCGGAAAATGTGTTGGATGCGGAAAGGGTCAGCGTACCGGTGCCGGCCTTGGTAAGCGAGCCGCTGTTGGTAATTGCGCCGATGAGCGTCAGGCTGTTGCCTGCTGTGTTGATTGTGGTATTGCTGGCAAGATTTACGGTGTTGGTGATTGACCAGTTTCCACTTGCCGCCGACAGGCCACCACCGGCCAGCGTGACCAGGTTGGTGCTCAAAGCCGAGTTATTGCCAACGGCAATTAAACCGTTGTTGACAGTCGTTTGTCCGTCAAAAGTGTTCGCGCCGGAAAGAGTCAGGGTGCCTGAGCCGTTGCAGAAAATAGCGCCATTGCCGCTGATGATGCCACTGAGTGTTTGTGCCGTCGAACTGTCATAATCCAGAATGCTTGTTTCGGAAGAGAGTGTAATCGTATCGGAATAGGTGCCGCCACCGAGCACTCCGGTGCCGGAAATCTCGAAAATACCGTCGCCGACGCTCGTGCTTCCTGAGTAGATGTTGGCGCCTGCGAGGGAGAGGGTTCCCGCGCCGGTTTTGGCAAGGCCCTGGTTTCCGGCCACCGCAGAAGAAATTGCCGCTGCGTTGGTTATCACATTAATAACAGGTACACCGCTGGTGGCCACCAGCAGGATGGGCTGGTTTGTCACGATCCAGTTATATATACCGGGCGATCCAAATGTCATGGTTCCGATAGACAGGAAATTGGAATCCTGGTTGACCGTCATATCGCTGGTGATGGCATTGGTGAAGAATGCGGCGTTTCCGGCACCCATGGCAATTAAGTTGTTCGTCCAGTTGGAGGCAAGGCTCCAGTTTCCTCCACTGACGTCGCTTAGCCAGGAACCATCGGCTGAACCGAGTACCGTGAGGACCCCAGTGCCGGAAAAATGAGCATCATCCTGGTTTGCGGCGGTGCTGGAGGTGGAACCCCATGTTCCTGCAAGTTGAGCAGCGCCATCAAAGTAGAGATTGCCCACAGTTTCGTTGGTGGCCAGCTGTACCTTGCCAGTTGTGGAGGGGCCGGCCATCAGCACCAGGGTTGATGAATCGCCGATCACGTTTCCGTCCGCATTGTTGATTATAAGAATGGAATTCGTGTCGACTGTGATAACCGTGGTAAGCTGGTTGAGCCCGGTAAGTTGAAGTGTTCCATTTCTGACCAGCGTTGTGCCGGTGTAGGCGTTGGTGCCCGAAAGCGTTAGAGTCCCGGCAGCATCCTTGATCAGGTTCAGTGCGGCAGCGCCATTTGTCAGCATTCCTCCGAACGAATAGTTTGCCGTATTGCTCACTGTCAGAGTGGCTGGCGCATTGCCAAGGTTGGTGATCAGCTTGCGGCCGCCGCTACTGCTAAGTGCCAATCCGCTAATGGTTTGATCGTATCCGTTCAAGTCGAGAGAAGCATTACTGGCATCGCCTTGGCCTATGGTTACAACGGTTGCCGCTGGCAGCACATTTGTTGCGCCCATCTTAACCGTACCGACCGAAATTTGGGAGGCTCCCCAATTGTAGGTTTTCCCGGGTGCGCCAATCATCCATGTTCCATTATCTGTTTTGGCAAGACCACCGCCGCCGGTAATGTTTATACTACCGGTGATTATGCCGGTTGTTCCTCCGCGAACAAGGAACGTGCCGGTAGCAAAATTCCCGATTATATCCCCGGTTATTACCAGTGTTCCACTGTTCATATCAATACTTACGCCCTGTCCGATGTCGGCGACTGTTATGTTGCCTGAATAGGTGTTGCTTCCGGCATTGTTGGCCAGGCGGGCTCTCCCGTTAACAGTTCCCTGAAGCGTCAGCGGCTCTGCGACAGTTATGTTGCCGGCAGAAGGATTAAGACTGAGAACTGAACTGGTTGAACCATGAAACCCCATGACGGTTGTTCCATAACCCGTATCACCAAGGGCACCATCTGTCTGGACCGCCAGAGTGCCGTTACTGATGATTACTGCGCCGGTAAATGTGTTTGTTGCTGAGAGGGTCCAGGTGCCCAGGTCCACCTTGATGATTGCATTGGTATTGCCTTCACTGATTATTCCGCCAATTCTGCCGGTGCCACCGCCGCGCAGTCTTAATGTGTATGTGTTAAGATCAATGTTGCCATTGAGCGTGGCATTTGCCGTACCTGCCGGCAAGCCTGCAAAGATTGGGGAATTCTGGAACAGGTTTATGACGTTGGTATGGCTGGTGGTGTTGAATAAAAGCAAACCACCGGCATTAGGGGCATTTGTTGTTAATGTACCGCCGTAGAGGTTGACTTCTCCGGTTCCCATTGCATTACTGGCGTTGATGTTGACCTTATACCAGTCTCCGTCGTTTGCTCGAATCGTAAGGCCGCCGGAGAAACTGTTGGATTTGTTATTCAGGGAAATGCCTCCGGCATTCTGAAGCTTGTCGATGCTGCCACTACCTGATATTACGCCGCTGAAATCAACGCCATAAGTGCCGAATTCCATGTATAGGATTGTTCCTGCGGGAATGTCTATGTTGTTTGCTACTGTGCTGACGGCTTCACGTGGGGAAGTGACTCTCGGTTGTGTTGACCCATCAATTTGAAACTGCAGTTGGTTTCCGCTGAGAGCAAATGCAGGCTTGCCGCCGCTATTAGTACCGTTCAGGATATCCAGTCGGTTCAATATGAATGGGGTAGCAATATTCTGTACCGGGCTTGTACGGACAATGCCGTCCAATTGTATTGTGGTGTTACTGTCGCTGACAGGCACTACATCCAGGGTCCAGTTTGTTGCGGAATTCCAGTTGTTGTTTGTGTCACCGCCGTCCCATGTGTATGTAGCACCATCTGTGACCGATGGAGCACAGGCGAGTGCGATGAGTAATAATAAGAAATCCCATGAATGAGATCTGGTCATCTTGCCGTTCTGGCCAATTAGACTTTTACTGGAAAACAAAACCTCAATAATGGTAGACAAAAGAGTCAAATTGCCCTTGGATTTAACTGGGCAGCACATGATCACAGTTTCTCCCTGCATCTCTGTTCTATATTTCTACAGCAAACACCTTTTACTCTATATATAGTATATTATGCTTACCTTCCAAGTCAACCATCGGGAATGTCATGATTTGGTGAAGAATGCACTCCGACATATTGCTGTACTTGTAAGAGGTGGTTTTGTATTGTTTTGATATGAATCGTGTTATGTCGATAGTCGTTCTACTTCTATCGCTTGGTATTTCTTCCTGCAGGCAGTCGGATGTCCGAATAGCCGAAATAAAGGTACCGGCAATGAAGAATCAGGCCTGCGCACAGCTTATTGTAAATGCTGTCGGCAAGCTGGGAGGTGTTCAGCCAAACGGTATATCTGTTGATTTTGGATCAAAAATGGTGATGGTGCGTTATGACAGTCTGGTTACTGCCCGGAAGAATCTGGAATTTGCCATAGCAGAAGCGGGCTTTCAGGCTAATGAGGTTCCGGCAAAACCGGAAGCGGTCAGGGCTCTGCCCCCGGAATGTAAATGATTTTTCGCTCTCATGAATTCATTGGTTGAACAATTCCTTGATTATCTTTCCCTTGAACGCGGATTGAGTCCGAATACACGTCTTGCTTATGGGGATGATCTTTCCAGGTTTGTCCGTTTTATTGAGAAAAGCGGGGTTAAATCCTTCAACATGGTGTCTAGAAAACATATCCTGGATTACCTTATGGCCGAGAAAGACCGCGGCATGCGGGTGAATTCAATCTCAAGGCGACTTGTTGCAATAAAAATATTTTTCCGCTATTTGCAGCAGGAGTCTCTTCTGGTTCGAAACGTTGCAGATGTGATGGATTCGCCCAAACTCTGGAAGGTTTTGCCGGAAGTCATGTCAACCCGCGAAGTTGAGAAGATGCTGGAATTGCCGTTTGGGGACGATAAAGTATCCATACGTGACAAGGCACTGATGGAGCTTATGTATGCAACAGGTTTACGGGTATCTGAAGCGGCAAATTTGAAACTGGACGATATTCATTTTGACGAAGGGTATATTCGTTGCCTGGGAAAGGGCAGTAAAGTGCGTATCGTGCCATTCGGCGATCAAGCCAGGATTTGCATTAACCGCTATCTTGCCGATTCCAGGGCCGGGTTTCTGAAATCCGGCAAGCCGGGAGAGGTTGACGGTTTATCCCGTCACGTTTTTTTGACCTACCGTGGTAAGAATTTTTCAAGAAAAGGAATCTGGAAGTTAATAAAGAATTATGCAAGAAAAGCCGGGATAAGACGGCGTGTTTCGCCTCATACGATGAGGCATTCTTTTGCCAGTCATCTTCTGGCAAACGGGGCTCCATTACGTGTGATTCAGGAAATGCTCGGGCATGCAGATATCGCAACTACCCAGATCTATACTCATGTTGACCAGGGCAGGCTGAAGTCGGTGCATGCGAAATTTCATCCAAGGGCTTGAGATTATGTGTCGGCTGCATGGGGAAGTAGCTGGCAGGGCGGGGTCACCGGACCCGCCACTTAGAACTTACGGTGCGCCCGGTGGTCGCACCACGTCAGGGATTTGGTGCTTTAGGCGTTTGTCGGAATAGGTATGGCTTCTGCCATCCATTCCGACAGATTCCTGGAAGGAGACATATGCTGTTGTCTTTTGGAAGGTCGTTAGGAAGACGGAGAAGTCCGTTCAAGGAGTTGGAAAAGAAAATAGGTTATGATTTCAGGAAGACAAACCTGTTGGAAACTGCGCTGATGCACCGTTCGTACCGGTTTGAAAACCAGGGAATATCAAGCGATAACCAGCGGATGGAATTTCTTGGCGATGCCGTGCTTGGATTTGTCGCCGCGGCATACCTCTATGGAAAGTATGAGACTTGTGATGAAGGGGATTTGACGTCTTTCCGAAGCCAGCTTACCAACGGGCAGGCACTTGCAGGCATTGCGCATTCTGCAGGAATAGGCGTATTCATCAAGATGGGCAAAGGTGAGGAGCATTCCGGTGGTCGGCGGAGGGAATCCAATCTTGCAGACGCTCTTGAGGCTGTTATCGGGGCTGCGTACCTTGATGGCGGTCTGAAGGCTGTGCAGAAGATATTTGATTTTCTATTTGTTCCGATACTGGGCAAGTTGAGCGGTGATGCCTGGGAGGGGAACCCGAAGGGTAAATTGCAGGAATACTGTCAGCGGAAATGGAAATGCAGCCCGCACTACAGGATCATCAACAAGGAAGGCCCTGCTCACGCCACAATATTTACCGTTGAAGTTGCAATTGGGGATGGCCTGACAGGTGTAGGTGAAGGTCGTAACAAGCAGGATGCGGAAACAAAGGCGGCTTCCGAAGTTCTTGTGTCTTTGGACTGGCAGAAGAAAAAACAATAGCAGTTGCTGAAGTTGCAGATGACAAGAACGTTAACTATACCTAATATCAGTTTTTCGGGCCAGAATGCAGGCATAAAGCCCGATTTTAAGCATGTAAGATTTCTCAGTGTTTTCAGGGGTTCAAGTTTGACATGCCCGATCGTTTTGCCTAGATTTTCCGCTCGTCTTGGGGGCCGCTAGCTCAGCTGGTAGAGCAGCACACTTTTAATGTGCGGGTCGCCGGTTCGATTCCGGCGCGGCTCACCACCCGGCTTTGTTGTGTTGATGCAACTCTGCCGCGGTGCCATGGCGCGACTTGGGTAGCCGTGGCGAAGACGGGAATGTGGTTTGAATTTTAGTATGTTATGCCGCGGTGGAATTCTTTTCTGACCGAATCCTTGACGATTCAGAATGAAAAAATGGCGACAGATCAGGAAGGTTTGCGAAGCCATACTGGTTTGTATCGGCATGGTTCTTATACCTTTTCTCCCCAGGACAGTCATAGTTAAGTTGTCTCACTGGCTTGGCGATATCGGCTTCTTTACATGCGGTCAGCTGAAACGTATAGCGCTGGCAAATATTGATGTGGCGTTTGGCAGTTCGCTTTCATCTGAGCAGAAGGCTGAAATAGCCCGAGGTTCTTTCAGAACCTTCACCCTTGTCGTGCTTGATCTGTTCTGGTTCAGCATTTTCAGTAGTAAAAGGATTCCGCTTTACCTGAGATTCGATCCCTCGTTCAACAACTACTTTAACAGGGCACCTCTTGTTGCCGCGACCGCCCATTTCGGGAACTGGGAAGCAATGGGGCAAGCCGCGGCCCTGCTCTGCAAGGGACCGCTTGCCATTGCCAC
>MHBM01000222.1:1992-7148 GCA_001804885.1 Lentisphaerae bacterium RIFOXYA12_FULL_48_11 | reverse complement strand
AGGGATCACGGGGTTGTTGTGAAACGATTTGTGCAATCCACGCAGAAAGGGCCTTGCCGTTCTTGAGGATTTCTTCAGGGATGGTGACGTGATCACGAGACGCTAGGTAGGTGGCATATTTAAGCTGGGCCTCACTTGGTTCCCCGTTGACGCTCCTGGCCGGCGGGGTTGCGTAGCCCATCTTGTTGTGAACAGCCTTGCAGAAGCGTTGCCACGTTTCCTTGTTCTCGACAACCTGATCCAGGATTGCCTCCATCTTGCTGGTCAGTTCGTAATCAATTACCCATGGATGCTGCTTCTTAAGAAAATCAATCAGTGTTTCTCCGGGTGGCAGCGGAACGACTTTCCCTTTCTCTACCCCGACATATCCACGATCAGTTATGTTCTTTGTGATGGACGCGTAAGTGGATGGTCGCCCTATGCCAAGACGTTCCAGTTCTTTAACGAGTGATCCCAGCGTGAACCGGCCTGGTGGCTTGGTCTTCTTTTCTTCTAGGGTTTCCTTGTCCTTTGGTACAAGCTCCCCGACAGCGACTGGTGGAAGAATCTGCACTTTCTCTTCGTCGCTCTTGTCTCCCTTGCGCTCTTTTTCCTCGTCAACTTCGGCGTATACTTTGAGAAACCCGTCGAATTTCAGAACCCGGCCGTTGGCTTTGAACTTTTCGCCCGCTACATCAAAGAGCAGCATGGTTGCATCGTAACGGGCTGGCGCCATCTGGCTTGCCACGGCCCGCCGATAGATAAGTTCGTAGAGCCGGGCATGGTCAGAGGAGAGTTGTTCATTGCTGATCAGGGTGGCGATTTCAGCAGCCGGATGCATATGGGTTGGCCTGATACCTTCATGTGCTTCTGCCTGTGAATTTTTCGATTTGAACTGGTTGGGTTTGGAAGGGACATATTCGGGGCCAAAGGTTTTTTCCGTAAACTCCCGGATTTTGGTGACAAACGCCTCATCCATCCGGACGGAATCGGTTCGATGATAGGTCGTCAATCCATGGTCAAAAAGGGCTTGAGCCAGTTTCATTGTCTGTTCTGGCGCGAACTTCAGGCGTGCGGCCGCGGCAGCCTGTAGATCTACTGTTGTAAAGGGAGGTTTGGGTGATTGCTTGGTTTCTTTCTGATCAACCTTTTCTGTCCGGGCGTGGGTTTCGTTTTTGATGGTATCAATGATTGCCTGTGCGATCGGCTTTTGTTCAAACTTTCCCTTCACATGTGTTGCCAGGAAGGTTGTCCCGTCCTTGTTGAGCTGGATATTAAGGATCCAGTACAGAGAATTCTTGAATGAACGGATCTCGCGTTCCCTGTCTACCACAAGTCGGACTGCAGGGGACTGTACCCGTCCGACGCTGAAGATTTTGTGGAGGCGCTTGCTGGCAATCGGAGAAAGGATGTAGCCGACCAGGCGATCCCCGACCCTGCGTCCAAGAAAAGCATGGTATAGTCCCTCGTTAGTCTTCTCAAAGGGGACAGCTTTTGCAAGGGATTCCTTCAAGCCTTTTTCTGTAACTTCGTAAATCTCCATGCGGAGGCATTCCTTAGCCACGGACTTGACTTCCTCGAAAATGTGGCGGCTGATGGCATAGCCTTCCCGATCCGGGTCACCAGCCAGCATAACGGTTTCTCCCTTTGCGGCAGAGCGCAGTTGATCGGGTAGGTGGGCTTTCTTTTCATGGAACACGAAGGTTGGCTCATAGGTCTTGAGGTCGACACCGATTTCTGAATTGGGCAGGTCCTTAAAATGTCCAACCGTGGACAGGGTCTTCATGCGCAAAATGGATTGTATCTTTTTTGCCTTTGTTGGCGATTCAACAATGATGAGCATGTATCGTGATACCTTTTTCTATATAACCAGCAGACAAGATTCTACCCTCAGGCCATTCAAGACAAGCTCAAAACTGGCTGTATGGCGTATGGCAAATTTGTCTGTATTGCATGTTTACAGGAGATATTGACATTTTGCCAGTAAGTATGGGACTGCCCAGATAAAGTTCTGCGATGGATTTTGATTAACTTCTTTTTGTCTTGGCTCCAGATGGCCAGACTGTCCAAAAAGAGACAATATATGAGACAGGGAGATTCTGATCTTTCGTGAGATTTCGTTAAAACAAAGGGATTTCTGGCTTGTAAGGTTTCAAGACAATGATGGCACGTCTGATGCTTATTATAAAGGTGGCCCTTGGTTGGACAGGAAGTAAGAGGACCACGACAAATAGTCGTAGATGAAATATCTTTTGAGTCTTTTCGAAACCTGTCTGGCCCACGGGCTTTTTTTTTGTATTAATTCATCCTGCTTTGCAGAAAATCCCGACGTTTAAGACTCCCTGGCAGCTTGTGACCTTATGAGTATGTGATTGTAAGAATTATTGAGGGTAAGGGTTGGGTTAGAATGGATATTATACCCAAATACTGCAATATTTGTCCTAAATGCCATCGCAAGGTCGACTTCAGGGATGCTCTCCTTATTATAGAAGCGTGTATTGCATGTGTGTCTAAAAACTCATGCAATATAATGGGTCACTACCCAATACCTCATATATTAATGGTTTTTTGTAGTGGCAGTGAAAATATGCATGTACTAAATTCTCGCGGATTAAACCTTATCATGCTCTCGGCCGTTAAAGTAAAAAAGGAGAAAATATGTATTTTAGTAATATTAAACAAACAGAAACATGGTTGATGTTGACATTCCTGGCTTTGAGTGTTCCGTTTGCAGGCCAGGCTGCTGATTCGTCTGCTGGGGCCGTCAGTGTTAGAACTAATCTTGCCGGTACGGCTGTTTCCATGGGTGAGGTTGTCGTTACGGCGTCCAGGGTTGAACGTGATGTTCAGTCTGAACCAAGTGCTGTTTATCGACTGGATGGCACAGATGGAGTCATTCGCGAGGGAAACCGGACGACACCCAATATCCTGGAAGGTGTTCCATCTGTCATGGTACAGAAAACCTCGTATGGTCAGAGTTCGCCTTACCTGCGCGGATTTACCGGTTACAGAACTCTCTGCCTGATTGACGGGATAAGGTTGAACAACTCGGTGTTTCGCAGCGGTCCCAACCAGTATTGGAACACCATAGATCCGCTGTCGATTGGTAGCTACGAGCTGGTCATGGGTCCTGGATCTGTGCTTTACGGCAGCGATGCAATCGGAGGCGTGTTGAACGCACTGACCATTGACCCTCCTGAATGGACAGGTGAACCGCTGTGGGAACGACGTCTATATTATCGCGGCGCGCTGGCTGAAGATTCAAACACAGGCCGCATCCAGATAGGTGGACGCGTCAGTGACAAACTTGGGTTTACAGGCGGTTATTCGTTGAAGAGCTTCGGCGATCTCCGGGGCGGCAGGGATGTTGGTCTGCAGGAACATACCGGTTATGATGAACAGGATTTTGATGCAAAGTTGAACTATTACATTAATAAGGATTCCACATTAACGCTGGGACATCAGTCGGTTCGCGTGGATGACGCATGGCGTACGCATCGGACAATTTACAGCATAGATTGGGAAGGCTTGTCGCGCGGTGACGGCAAGGTTGAGTCGTATGACCAGAACCGTGACTTGACCTATATGAAATTGCATGTGAACGATATGGATGGCTTTATTAACGGCATGAATCTGACGTTATCCCGCCATTTACAGGGAGAAGATCTGTATCGCGTCAAGAAAGACGACAAGATTGAACGCCAGGGATTTGATGTTGAAACATGGGGTGCCACGCTCCAGTTCGAGTCGGAGACTGAACTGGGACAGTGGGTTTACGGCCTGGACTATTACCATGACATTGTTGATTCGTATGGACGCAAGTACGATGCAGACGGCAGCCTCAACAAAGTCGAAATCCAGGGCGGCGTGGCCGATGATGCGGCCTATGATATTGCAGGACTGTTTGTGCAGGACACCATATCATGTCTGGATGGACGACTGGATGTCATCCCCGGTTTCCGTTATACCTTCGTTTCGGCTGATGCGAACAAAGTCAAGGATTCGGTCACCGGGCAGAGAATATCAATCAATGAAGACTGGCAGTCGGCTGCCGGTTCGCTGCGTTTCCTTGTTCCCGTTACCGATGACAGGAGCCATACATTCTATGCAAATGTTTCGCAGGGATTCAGGGCGCCCAGCCTGATGGATCTGACACGCTATGACATAGCACGCAGCAGCGAGATTGAGAAGACATCGCCTGACCTCGACCCGGAACATTTTGTCAGCTTTGAAATAGGATTCAAATCCAGGATCAGCAAGCTCGTGTCGCAGCTAAGCTGCTACTATACGGCTATCGATGACACTATTATCCGTACCCCGACAGGCCGGATCATTGATAATTATGTGGAGGTTGAGAAAAAAAATGCCGGCGATGGCTATGTTAAAGGAATTGAAGTTCTGGAGAAATACCACTTCACGTCACAGTGGTCTTCATGGTTGTCTGCATCCCTGATGGATGGAAGAGTAGATTCGTATCCGACATCTACTTCGGGGAAAGAGCGCGATTATGTTTCGCGCCTTATGCCGCCTACCGCCGAGATCGGAGTCAGGTGGCAGACTGAAAGCGCCAGATACTGGTGTGAACTTGAAGGTGATTTCGCGGCCGAAGCTGACAAGTTGTCCGTTGAAGATAAATTGGATACACAGCGTATTCCTCCGGATGGGACGCCAGGTTATGCCGTCTGTCATCTCCGGATTGGAGCTAGGTTGACCAGCACGTTGGAGCTGAACCTGGCGTTGGAAAACATATTGGATGAAGACTATCGCATCCACGGATCAGGCGTTAATGAACCCGGTCGCAACCTTATTCTGACTGCTGTCTGCAGTTTCTGATCATTGAGTTTATTTCCTCTTTGGAGCCTGTCTTAAAACTGGTTTGAGACAAGCTCCAATATTTATGCGATTTCTATGAGACTGTCCGCGAAGATTACGATATTATCCTGTTATGAAAATTCATCCGGGTAAAACTATACTGCTCGTCTGGTTTCTGCTGGCAGCGCAGTTACTGGCCTGTTCGGTGCCGGTGTTCCGCTATGCGCTTGAGCGGTGGCATGCTGATCCATATCGCATGACTATTTTTCACCGCGGGGCTTTACCCACAGCACAGAAAGTCGTGGTTGATGCAATAAATGGAAGCAGTGAGGAGGGGATGGTAAATCTGGCTGTCAGGCTGGTAA
>MHBM01000222.1:0-1980 GCA_001804885.1 Lentisphaerae bacterium RIFOXYA12_FULL_48_11 | reverse complement strand
AGATGCCGGCCGATGTCTCTGAACTCTGGAAAGCGCAGGAGAAGCCGGAATTGCCGTTGGTTGTTCTTCAATACCCGGCCGTTACCAGGCAGGATCAGGTGGCAGGAAAGGGGACGCTCGATGCCAAATTCATGCAGCAGCTGTTGGATTCCCCTGTCCGCCGCGAGATCTGTAGACGTATCCTGCAGGGCGATTCCATTGTGTGGTTGATCCTTGAAGGTGACGATGCGAAACAGAACGATGAAACTGCCTCGATGATACAGGCGGAATGTGACAAGCTGGAAACAATGCTAAAGATCCCGCCGGTCGATCCGAATGATCCGCGTACGGATGTGAATGTTAAGCTGAAAATCGCTTTTTCATTCTTGCGGATGTCGCGCAAGGATCCGGACGAGAAGAGCCTGCTCGAACAACTGGTGAATATCAACCCGAGTTTTACCGATTCGAAAAAGCCCGTGGTGTTTCCCATCTTCGGCAGGGGGCGCGCCCTTTGCGGGCTGACGGCAGATGAGATCACTGCGGATAACGTTGATGACATTGCGGTGTTCCTGACGGGTGCATGTTCATGTGAAGTCAAGGCGATGAATCCCGGCGTGGACCTGCTGATGGCTGTTGATTGGGATGGTTCACTAATGGAAGAGGCAGTAAAGGATCCGGCAATGCCACCGCTGGTCAGCCTGTCTCAACTTGCTGCCGAGGCGCAGTCCCCGGCTAAAACAGTGGAGACGCCGGAACCACGGCCGCGGCCGTCGACATTGCGGCGGAACTTGATTGTTCTGATCGGGCTGGGTATTGTTGCCGTTATCGCAGGTGCCATCTTTTTGAGCCGAAAAACGGGTAAATAATGAATCTCAGAAGATTGATTTTTCGAGAGATCTGTTTTCGCAGGGTAAACTTTCTGTTGGGAGTTTTATCTGTGGGCGTTGCCGTGGCAGGTCTTATAGCGGCATTGTCTATTCTCCATAAGTCCGACCTGCGTACTGACCAGATCATTGCTGCCAAAGAGGAGGCCATGCGCGAGCAGATGGCCAGGCTTACAGATGATTACCGGAAGCTGATGCTGAAAATGGGTTTCAACGTGCTGATTCTTCCCATAGATCAGAACTTGAGTGATCTGTATGCAGAGGATTTTGCTTCGAAATACATGCCTGAGGAATATGCGACACGTCTGGCAAAGAGCCGTGTGGCCACCATAAACCACATACTGCCGTCTTTGCAGCAGAAAGTAAAATGGCCGGAACGAGAACGGACAGTGCTCCTGATGGGTGTGCGCGGCGAAGTGTACATGCAGAGCAAAAAGCAGAAGCCGTTGCTGGAGGCTGTTGCTCAGGGTGCGATGATCATTGGGTATGAGCTGGCGCGCAGCTTGCAGATAAAAGAAGGTGACAAAGTCACTCTCTTGGGGCGCGGTTTCTCCGTGGCAAAGGTCAATCCTGAACGCGGGAACAAGGACGATATCACCGTATGGGTAAACTTGTCCGAGGCGCAGGAGATGCTTGATAAAAAAGGCCTCATCAATGGTATCCTGGCGCTGGACTGTACGTGCGATACGGTGGACCGTCTTGGCCGGATCCGCGCGGAGATTGCAGGTATCCTGCCTGATACACAGGTTATTGAATTTGCCTCGCAGGCCGTTGCTCGCGCTGAAGCCAGGGCGCGTGCCGCCGTTGAGGCGGAAGGCAGTATTCAACGTGAGAAAGAAGGTCGTGCCAAATTACGAACTGAGCGCGAAGCACTGGCTGCCGTACTTGTTCCTGTACTGATACTTGGTAGTGCTGTGTGGATTGGTTTTCTGGCGTTGGCAAACGTACGTGACCGCCGTACCGAAATAGGAATACTCCGGGCACTTGGCCTTAGTTCGCGCCAGATACTGGTGATTTTCCAGGGCAAGGCCGTGATAATCGGGTTTGTCGGTTCAGTTATCGGTTATATTGTCGGCAGGCTTGCCGGTATGGCTTGGCGTGAAACGCCCGGCATGCC
>MHBM01000221.1:48657-61405 GCA_001804885.1 Lentisphaerae bacterium RIFOXYA12_FULL_48_11 | reverse complement strand
CCTCCAAACTCAACAACTTTCTTAATTCTTAAGGGCTGACCCCAATAGACCCCCCACTCTTTTCACGGCATCTACCGAGGAAGCCCAAGCCGCCCTCTACGCAAATTCAGCGTGACATACCATCCCCGAAATCGGCTAAACTGTTACGACCCGCGTCATTAATTCGAGCGGTAACCAGCATTAGAGTCCATTAAGGCAGGGAGGGATTTGCCCGTTTTTTAAACATCGCACCTTCAGTCGAGTAAATATAAATGTTCTTTCCAATTATTTCCGTAGGCAAACAATCCACTATGTGATTAGTTTTGTCATCAAGCATATCTCTGAAATGAATGTATCCATCATTCTCGTCTAATTCCCATTCACCATCTATTTTCATCCAGACACCAGAGACATCACACTCACACTGGTATGTCTTATTCGAAAATATCTCAAGTTTCCTAACATTACAGACTCCAATTTCCTCATAATTTCCTACGAGCAATTTATCATCTTTGACAACCTCTCGACTACAACCACACACAATTAACCATCCGAGGCATAAGATAAACCTCCCTTGAGAAAACACTTTCAAGGGTCTTTGGGTCTTTGGGGTCAGGCCTATAACAGTGAATAAGCTCATTTGATCCTGCTTAGTTTATCAAGTTTTCGCCGCAGATTCCAGCTCTCTGCCAATCGACGTAACGCCTGTTTATCTCGCGCCTCTGGAACTTTAAAGAAATCAGCGGATTAAAAAAACGCGTCATACAGGGCTTTAACCGCCTTCTTGCGATCAACGGCCTTGACCCCGAACATCATGCTGATTTCAGAGGAGCCCTGGTTGAGCATCTCAATATTGACCCCGGCATTCGACAAGGCAGAAGTAGCACGGGACGCCATGCCAACAGTATAATGCATTCCCTCGCCCACAATCATCACCAACGCCAGACCACGATCAATGTCAATGTTGTCGGCCTTCATCTCGTCATATATGCGTTTTACAACCTTTGCCTCAGTTTCAGGAGTGAAATCCTTCTCCCTGAGGACAACAGACATATTATCAATTCCGGAAGGCGCATGTTCATACGACAGCTTTTCGTCCTCCATGATCTGGAGAAGACGCCGCCCGAATCCGACCTCCCTGTTCATCAGGTACTTGTCCACATAAACCGCACAGAATCCTTCCGAACTAGCGACACCAACGACGTCGCCGGCAGTATAGGTCCTGTCAGGGACTATCATGGTCCCCGGAGCCTCAGGCCTGTTTGTGTTTTTTACATTTATGGGAATCTTTGCATGAACAGCAGGAACAATTGCCTCATCATGAAAAACGCCAAAACCTGCATATGAAAGTTCCCTCATTTCCCTGTAAGTCAGGAGGGAAATAGACTGGGCTCCCTCAACAATCCGAGGATCAGCCGCAAAAACGGAATCAACATCGGTAAAATTCTCGTAGGAATCGGCCTTTACCGCAGCAGCAAGCACCGCACCGGTTATATCCGACCCACCACGCGGAAAGGTTACAACCTCACCATCCTTCGTGTACCCGAAGAAACCCGGGAACACTACGACACCCTTGTGCCCAACCAGAGCCTTGTTGAGATTCTTGTAAGATTCGTCTAGAACAAGAGCATTCCCGTGCTCATCGGTGAGCAACAGGCCAGCATCTTTGGGACTTACATAATAAGCATCGAGCCCATGCTTTTTGAAAACCGCCGCACCCAGCTTCGCGTTGTTGTCCTCTCCTGCAGCCTTGAGCAAATCCATGAATCTGGCCGGATTACTCTTGTCCGAATCAAGCCGCTGTCGCAAATCTTTCTCAATCTCCTGGATTATATCTCCAGGCACACCAGCGTCCTTCTGGATCCCGGCAAATCTGTCAACAATGGCTCGAAGATCTTTCTCCACAGACTTCCCTGCAAGCTTCTGCTCTGCGCATTTGATCAGCATGTCGGTAACCTTGACATCGTCCTTTGTCCTCTTGCCTGGAGCAGAAAGAACTATGATCCTGCGAGTCGGATCAGCTTTGACAATATTGCAAACTTTCAACAGCTGTTCCGCGTTCGCCAGTGATGTCCCGCCGAACTTCGCAACCTTCAACCCGCTCTTTTTCGCCTTTTTACTCATAGTTACCCACTTATTCTTTTTTACCACGAAGAGCACAGCGCTGGAAGCCGCAACCAAAGAATATTTTAACCACCCGGCCTCCCGGCCTAAAGTGCCCGAAGGACACAAAGGGAAATACCTTTTTTTTCACTTCGTGATCTTGTTCTTCCTTCGTGGTGTAATTATCCCAAGTCTTCTATTCTTATTCTTACCGACTTTGCACCTACGGCAGACATCGCATCTATATCTGCGATTGCAGCATCAAAATCGCTTTCCTTCGCACGGTCGGTCACCACAATTACTGGCACCTGCTTGCCGGCATGCCGCTCCTTCTGCAAAACAGAAGCAATACTGATCTGGTGCTGACCAAGAACGGTGGCCAGCTGACCAAACACGCCAGGCTTATCAAGAAGTGAAGCACGCAGGTAATAACGCGACTCAATCTGCCCCATGTTTTTCAACTTAACTTCTTCTTTCTGCCAGCTGAACGAGTAGCGGCGCTTTATATCGCCAAAGGCCAATTCCCTGCAGACATCGGCAATATCACTTATCACCGCGCTTGCAGTAGGATAGCGGCCTGCACCACGTCCGTAATACAGCGTCTGGCCGACGACATCGCCCTCAACCTGAATCGCGTTGTAAACACCACTGACAGAAGAAAGCATATGTTCCACAGGAATCAAAGTGGGATGCACTCTCACCTCTATCTCGCCGCTTTCATTTTTTATAACGGCAAGCAGTTTCAACTTGTAACCCATCCCACGCGCATACTCGATATCAGTCCTGGAAATACCCCTTATGCCTTCAACATATACATCGCTCATTGGAACATGAAACCCATACGCCAGCGAAGCCAGCAGAACCGCCTTGTGCGCGGTATCAATTCCATCAATGTCAAGGGCAGGATCAGCCTCGGCATAGCCTGCAACCTGTGCATCCTTCAATGCGTGCTCAAATGTCACCTGCTCTTTATCCATACTCGACAAAATGTAATTACAGGTTCCATTCAATATCCCGTAAATGCCGTTTATCCTGTTGGCAACAAGACCTTCCCTCAATGAGCGTATAATGGGAATACCCCCTGCAACGCTGGCCTCGAACCAGACATCCACTTTCCTCTCTGCTGCCTGTCCGAAAATCTCGGCACCATGCTCGGCAAGAAGCGCCTTGTTTGCGGTAACTACTGGCTTTCCGGCCTTCAGCGCCTGCAATATCAGTTTACGTGCTATGCCTGTACCACCGATAAGTTCCACGACAACAGAAATGGAAGGATCATTAATAACTGACTCGGCATCCCTGGTCAGCATTGAACGGTCAACATTGACTCCACGGTCACGATCCAGGTCAACGTCAGCAATCTTACGCAAAACAGGTTTGACGCCAATCCGGTTGGCGATCATCTCTCCATTTTTCTGGAGTTCCTCTACCACGCCGGCCCCGACTGTGCCAAAGCCCAACAGCCCTATTCCAAGCTCTTTCATTGTAATTTCCTTGAGAATCGCGCCAACTTTACCCAAATGACGTAACTGCTTACAAGCATAAACAGGCAGGGGTGTAGGCCAGATTTGTTGGCGGCCTTCCCGTCTGTTCCCAAACCAATTCCTCATGGGTAGGGATGAGCGACTCGCGCATCCGTGGACGACTCAGCGAGTCGTCCCTACCAAAGACCGTTCCCTGTCTATCAACCACCAACAAATCTGGCCTACACCCAACAGGCAGTTCAAAAAAGACAGAATTCAAAGTTGTAACACAAGCCCAACATTAATATCTTCAAATAATGAGTTACATTTTCAGATCAATATCAACCGCCTGTATTGCCACAATCATGGTCATTTCAGGACCAGGTTGTGCAAAGAAGAAACCCGAAGGTTCGACAGGCCCACTGTCCAACCTGTATTCCAACCTCCAGAAAGTTGTTCAACTTAACCGGGATTACAAGGCTGGAAACATCAACCAGCAGGTATTCGACGCAAAAGCCCCCCTCCTGGAAAAGAAGATCGCGGATGAATATAACAAACGCAAAGATGATATCTGGAACTACAGCATCAACATCATCTCCAATACACCCATCGCCAAAGAAACACAGAAAGAAGTCGGCAGGATAAAGCCCGTCGTCAAGTTGCAGGCCATAGATAACTGGAACGGCGAATTAAAACCCCTCGCAGCAATGTACGCCATGCTGCCAATGCAGATGACCATGACTGTAATCCAGCCCGCTTTTTCCCAAGCGGAACTGAAGAACCTTAAACTTGCATTCCGTCCGGTTGAATTGATCTACCGCGACAACAATAACTGCACCACGGCATTTCAGTTCGGCTATAAAATCATTACAGCCGATTTCTCAAGACAGGAGTATCGATGGAAACCTGGCGAAATACGCATCTACCTTCGTGACAGAAAAGACGTCCCCGCAAATATTGAGCCTGGCCAGTCGAGCTCCGCCAACCGTTAAAACAACATGATACAATCCAAAACCATTCGCTGGTCACTCCTGAGCGTAATTATTCTTGCCGTCATTCTTACTCCGTTTTTCATCTTCGGTCCTGAGATTGAAGCGTGGACAAACACGTTCATCCAGGCAGCCGCGCGCCACTCATTCGTTTCAGCAGCAGTTATCTTCACACTGCTTTCCTCAGACATCCTGCTCCCTGTTCCATCCAGCCTTGTAAGTACGGGTGCCGGATTAATTCTGGGTTTGCCGCTAGGATTCATCGCATCCTGGCTGGGCATGACCACAGCTTGCCTTATCGGTTACTGGCTCGGCGCCAGTTCCCGAAAACAGCTTTCAAGAAAGCTGCTGGGCGCAGACGAGATAAAAAGACTGGAAAACATGAATCAAAGGTTCGGAGACTGGCTGATCGTTACAGCAAGAGCCGTCCCCGTCCTTGCAGAAGCTTCCGTGCTGTTTGCAGGCATCGGGGCAATGCCATTTCACCGTTTCATACTGATGAGCATCATGTCCAACGCCGCTATTTCGCTGGTATATACAGCAACAGGGGTATTCTCGGCTTCACGCAATTCATTCCTGCTGGCCTTTTGCGGAGCCATACTCATTCCAGCCATCGGAATGATGCTGTTCCAAAACAAAAAAAAAGAGACCGCCCGTTAGAGCGGTCTCTCCTGGAAATTGCTTATTACAATTACGCAATAGCTTTCTGCGCAACACCTACGATAGAAGTAAACCCGACCGGATCATGAATCGCGATCTCGGAAAGCATTTTCCGGTTCAACTTCACCTGGGCCTTGATCAACCCTTCAATGAAACGACTGTAGGTCATTCCATTACTGCGGCATGCAGCAGAAACTCTGTTAATCCACAGAGCCCTGTACTCACGCTTTTTCAGCTTTCTATGAATCGTGGAAAGCTGCATTGCGCGGTCAACCGCCTCCGTAGCCTGACGGAACCGCTTGCTGCGCGCCCCCTTAAAACCTTTTGCCAACTCTAAACGACGTTTTCTCCGCCGGCGCGAAGCCGGTGCATTAGTTGCTCTTGGCATCTTAAACCTCCTGAGAATCCAGATTAATGATAAAGCAGGGGCGTTATGCGCTTGGTCTCTACAACGCTCAACACCGAAGTGCCTCTCATGTGACGCTTACGCTTACTGCTCTTACCGGTCAAAAGATGTCCGGCTCCAGCCCTCTTGTACTTAATTTTCCCACGAGCTGTTTTTCTGAAACGCTTCGCGGCTGATTTTTTCGTCTTCTGCTTAGGCATAATACTCCATCCTTCCACTCGGGCAAACCTTTGGTTCCCTTTTGAACTGGGGCAAATTATATGAAACACCTGTCCCAGTCCAGTATTTTTACCAAGAAATACAGGATTAGCAGGAAACGGGAGTTTCTGCAATTTTCAGACTGAAAATTGAAATATATCAGGATTGTGGCAGCGAACCAACCTGTTCATCCTTCAAAACGGGATTAAGCGGCTCACCGGAAACCTGAGCTTTTGCCGGTTCCGGTGAATGAGAATGAACCGGTTTCGGCTTCGCTACAGCACCTGCACGGGGACCTATCATCGCGATGATACTGCGCCCAAGCATCCTGGGAGTCATATCAACCATGCTGACGGACTCACAGTCCTTGATGACTCGGTTCATCACCCCGAACCCCAGATCTTTGTGGGCATTTTCACGGCCACGGAAAGTCAGGGTAATCTTGACCTTGTGACCTTTTGACAAGAATTCCTTTATGTGATTTAACTTTGTCTGAAAATCATGCTCGGCGGTATTAGCATGAAACTTCATTTCCTTCACCGCCTGCTGATGCTGATGCTTTCTGGCCATTTTCTCTTTTCTGGCCTCTTCGTACCTGTACTTGCCAAAATCCATTATCCGGCACACAGGCGGATCTGCATTCGGAGAGATTTCCACGAGATCCAGCCCAACCTGTTGCGCCTGCGTAAGCGCATCCCTTGTGGACATCACCCCCAGCATATTCCCGTCAGGACCGACACAGCGGACCTTCGGGACCCTGATCTTCTGATTCACTCTGACAAACGAACGAATACCGGCCTCCTTTGTTGAAGGATCCTAACCCCGCGGATCCCTGTTATTTCCCCGTTACATTTTCTTTTGCCAAAACTTCAATGAACGCTTCAATAGTCATAACACCCATATCGGCATCAGTACGAGTCCTAACGGAAACCGTACCGGCCTCAGCCTCTTTCCCGCCGACTATCAGCATGTACGGTATTTTCTCAGCACGCGCGCGGCGGATCTTTGCGCCAACTTTCTCGTTCTTCCTGTCCACCGTCACCCTGAAATCGCGCTCGACCAGCGTCTGCATCACTTTTTCGCAATACGCCATCTGGTTCTCCGTAATCGGAAGAATCCTGACCTGCTCCGGAGCCAGCCACAAAGGGAACGCGCCCCCATAATGCTCAATCAGTATTCCAAAAAATCTCTCCAGGCTGCCCAGCAAAGCGCGGTGAACCATGTAAGGTCTGTGTTCCTTGCCATCCTCACCGATGAACGTAAGGTCAAATTTCTCCGGCAGATTGAAATCAAACTGCACAGTACCCAGCTGCCATTCACGCCCGATCGCATCCTTGATCTTGAGATCTATTTTGGGCCCGTAAAAAGCGCCGCCGCCCTTGTCCACGGTGTACGATATATTCTCAGCCTTAAGCGCTCCTTCAAGAGACTGCGTTGCCTGTTCCCACCTTACAGCCTCGCCAACAGCCTTCTCAGGCTTGGTGGCTAGATAGGCATTTACTTCGGTAAACCCGAAAGCCCTGAGGATTTTCAGGGCAAACCTAACGGTTTCCTTGACTTCGTCCTGGATCTTGTCAGGCGTGCAGAAAATGTGCGCATCATCCTGGGTAAAGCCCCTGACTCTCAACAGCCCGTGCAGAACTCCGCTCTTTTCATAGCGGTAAACCGTACCAAGCTCGGCCCAGCGAAGCGGCAGATCGCGGTACGATCGCATATGCGACTTGTAGATCTGGATATGGAACGGGCAGTTCATCGGCTTCACGAAATAGTCCTTACCGTCAATATCCATGGGTGCATACATGTTCTCTTTATAAAATTCCAGATGCCCTGATGTTTCCCAGAGATGTGCACGCCCTATATGCGGAGTATACATTATCTCATAGCCGGCACGGAAATGTTCACGACGCCAGAACTCCTCAATCAGCGAACGAATCCGCGCGCCTTTCGGATGCCAGTGAACAAGCCCCGGCCCGACATCCTCCTGGATGCTGAACAGATCCAGTTCCTTGCCAAGCTTGCGGTGATCCCGCTTTGCAGCCTCTTCGATGCGCTTGATTATCTCGTCCAGTTCCTGCTTTGACATCGCGGCAATACCGTAAAGCCGCTGAAGCATTGGATTGGTTTCGATCCCACGGAAATAAGAACCGGCAACTGAAACAAGCTTTATGGCCTTGATGTCACCAGTTCTATCGACATGCGGCCCACGGCACAGGTCAACAAATTCTCCGCACCGGTACAGGGTTATCTCATCACCGGCAGGAATATCATTCAGGCGCTCGAGTTTGTAGGTCTGATTCTTGTCCTTGAGCATCTTTACAGCTTCCTCGCGGGAAACAACAAGACGCTCAAAAGGAAGATTTTCAGAAATGATTTTATTCATCTCCTTTTCGATGGCCGGGAAATCTTCCGGGGCAAGGCGTTTGGAGAGATCAAAATCGTAATAAAAACCGTCGTCGGTAGCAGGCCCGATATCAAGTTTGACATCATTGAATAACCTGCAGACAGCTGCTGCCATAACATGCGCCGAACTATGGCGCACTCGTTCCAAGTCCAATTCGTATCCTCCTTAATACACTCTACGGGTCAATAAAAACGCGAAACCTAACATTTCCAGCCCACATGTCAAGGATACCTTCTACGATAAGAGCCTTCCACGAGAAGGCTCTGAATGTCAAGTTTCAGGCTATTTGATTTTTCCCTCGTCATTCCTTCCTCTTTCTATAATTTATCCTCCAGAATCTGGTCGTAAATCGACTTGCCACGGGAGTGGCAAATTATGTGAAAAGGTATACCAGGCTCGTGAAATGAATCACTTCAGAATCCGGCGGTATGGCACCCTGATGCCGTATTCCCGGGCAGTGTCGTGTATTATGTCAAGATTAGCCTGATTTGGCAGGCGCGCGTTCTGGCTGATCAGATGGTAAATCTTCTGTTTGGCCCACATCTCCATTATATCGCGTTCACCCTTTTTGACGTTATCTTCAAGGTCAATATTAAAGACCATATCACACTTCACTTCGCCGGCCTTACCAACAGCCTGGAAGACAACATTCTTCGTCCCTCTCGGATACCGTCCAAACAGAATCAGCGGCCGGTCAAGATAAAGATTACTGGCCAGCACGGGAAATACTTCGCTGTCAGTGTCAGCAGCAAAATGGAAATCTGTCTCGGCAAGTACAGGCCTGCTTACCTCCCGCATCAGCTTCTGCATTTGGTCAGGAATATCCCAACGGCCTGACGTCACAACCATCGAATCACCTCTATTGCAATACCCCAGAAGATCAAGCAGGTATTTATTGGCTATCTGCAGCGTTCCCATGGCAAACACGGAAATAGCACCATTATTCAACTTGCTGAACTCGCCGATGATATCACTGCTGGCAACCATTCCAGCGGTCGGCACACCATCCGAAACAAGAATTGCCACAACCGGACGGCCAGGCGTTCTCTTGACGTTCATCTGCTCACTGATCGCGGTAAATATGTCAGTATTACCTTCAGACCTGATTTCCTGGATAAATTTGCGGGCCTTGTCGATATTTTCCTGTTTTGCCTCCGCCCAATCAGGAAAACACGGCAGTGAACGTTCCCTGAACATCACAATATTAAATCGATCAGCAGGCCCTATTTCAGCAAGACAGCGTATCATGCCATCCCTGCAGAAATGCAGCCGCTGTTCTGACATACTGTTCGAACTGTCTTGTATAAGAAGGATATCTTTCGGAATGACCGGCAAAACCTCGGAGCCAGCCCGTTTGATCTCAACCTTCATGTAGCCGTATTTCCAGTCGGTCAGACTTGTATACGTAGTAACCTCTACAACGAGCATTCTTTCCAGGGCCTTCAACTGTGTAACCTTGGATGGATCTTCCGAGAAAATCCTGACGCCTGAAGGACCCTTCCCCGGTGTTTCAACTTTCAAGCCACCTTCAACACTGCCACCCCCAATGCCACCTCTGCCACCACCCTGAAGACCAGCCAGCATATCTTCAATCTTCAGACCTTCGCCCAGTAAAGGTTCACCGGCATTACCACCCTTGCCGACGGCATCCCTGTCAATCTGGGAAACCACATCAGATGCACTCTTTATACGCTCAATCTTTGGAATATTCTTCCTTGGACGAACATTCACATCATCAGACACAATGCGTTTTTCTATCTGGACAATCTCCTGTCTCGGCTGCCACGCACTTCTTGAGGGCGTGGGACCAGGCTCGACAATACTTCTTGCTTCGCCAACCATCCGGTTGGCCGTCACGGGAGCCGGCTCCGTCATCACTTCTCTCGGTACTACCGTAAGATTTTCTGTACCCTTCGCAATGCTTGATCCAACCGCAGCGCTCACTGCTTCGCCGCCGGCACCTCCGCCGCTGCCGCGGTCAGTGGTCGGACGGATTTTAAATGGTATCTCTGTGCGCTTGATTTCTTCAACATTCGTGGGCGGAACTTTGGGAATACGTTCCGGACGCTCAAGAATTGCCGGCAACATGAATGTCATGTTCGCCATAAAAAGAAAGAGTATTATATGAAACGCAACAGACAGGAAGCTCGCCATCACGCCAACCTTGATGCGCTTCTTGCGTTGTCCCGTAAGCTCCATTTCCTCGTCTAATTCTCTCATTGCTTCTCCTTTACCGGAGGTTAGCTATCTCTGGCTTTTTTGCCCAGGCACTCTGAGGGTACCTGTCCAGCAGTTCTTTTACAGCCCTGCTGCCTTCATCTTTTTTCCCGACCTTTGCGAAAGCATCCGCAGCCTCATACAGGCATTCAGATGCCAGGTCGGCATCATCATAGAGTATCGCCACACTCATGAAATATCGCGCGGCATTCTCCAGATCACCTTTACCCTTCGACGACCTGCCCAAACCTGCATATGCGCGCGCCCTCACGCCAAGCATTGATTCGTCAGCCGCAAGCCTTGCTGCCTTTTCATAATTCTTCACGGCTTCCTCAAAATTAGCAGCCTTGAACGTTATATCACCCAGCCTTATCGCCGCTTCTGCCGCAAAGCCTGTATTCGCTTTTACTTCCAACGCTTTCCTGAAAGCATTCTCCGCCGCCTTCATGTCTCCCTCTGCAAAATGAGTACGTCCCATAAGGCACCAGCCGGTCTGCTGCCACTCAGGTTCATTATCACGGAACAAAAGCAGCTGCGCGGCGGCCACGGATTCCGGATATTTCTTCCGGTCAAACATGTATTCAGCAAGCCATCTTACAAGCTCTGATGGAATTTTATCCTTGATAGGAGAAGCCACCAGCGACTGCAGAATCGCCCCTGACTCATCCAGCTTACCTGTCTTCTGCAGAACGGCGGCAAGCGTAAACTTTGCATCTCGCTCCAGCTCCACTGCCGGCGCACTTGCAAGGGCCATCCTCAACTCGGTTTCGGCATCCTGCCACTTCTTATCATTGCTCAGGAATACACCCTGCCAGTAATGTGCATCAGCCGCAAACTTTGACTTTGGATACCGCTTCAACAGGTCCCTGAAAGAATCCAGACCTTCCTTGTCTTTCCTCATCTTGGTTTCGACAACTGCTTTCTGGAAGAGAGCTTCTTCAACAAGCGGGTTATCAGGATATTTCTGAATCAGCGTGGTCCAGTCACGGAGCGCTTCGGCGTTCATGTTGACTTTTGCAAGGCAGAAACCCGAGGCATACAACGCCTGAGGCGCAATCTTCATCTTGGGAAAGTTTTCGGCAACCGATGCATAACTGCGGGCAGCCTCCTGGTAATCACCCTTTGTCTGCAGGTGGTGCGCCAGCCTGTAGGCAGAATCGCCGGCAACATCACTTTTCGGAAACTCCTTTACGATCAACCGGTAATATTGAATGGCACTGTCGGAATCCTTCATTGCAGAAAACGATTCCGCCATCAGCCAGTAAACATCCTTCTTTATATCCGGCCCTGGCTGAAGTTTCTGCGCCTCGTTGATTGCATTCAGGTACTTGCCCATTTTGTAATACGTGAGCGCCGTCTCGTACCGGGAGGCATTCAGGTACAGGCTGTTTGTATACTGGGTCAGAATCTGAGCATAACTTCTTATCGCCTCGTCATTCTTCGTCAGCTGCCGTTCGCAGTTGGCCTTTAAATAGAGCCATTCCACTTTATCGCCAGGCAGATTCCCCTTAAGGCCATCCTCTGAGATCTTCAGCGCCTCGGCATACAGGCCGGAGTTATGGCCAGCCCACGCAGCCTGGATTCGTCCCTCCACCGACCTTATATCAGAGGGATACTCCGCAATCAGTCTCTTGTAAGCCTCGGCACTTTTGTCATAAGCCTTGTTCTTGAAATATAGCTCGGCAATCTGGAAAAGGGCTTCCGCACCTATCCTTGGTGTGCTCGGTTTTGCAGCAACAACAGAATAAAGCTGCAAAGCTTCTTTCTCTCTTACAGGGTCCTTCCCGTAAATCTCGCCCAGCTTCAGCAATGCAAGACTGTGGAATTGTGATCCCTCGTATTTTACCTTTATTTCGGTGAATGTCTTGATCGCATCAGCCATCTTCCCCAGCTTGATCTCAAGATCACCGAGATGATAAAGGGCTGCTGCTGCAACTTCCTGAGGCGGATTCTCCCTTATTACCCCCCTGAACAGATTCAGGCCGGCATCAGGATTGCCCATTTCTGCAAACAGTTCCGCCCGCTTAAATCCGGCCTTGAAACGATACTCGCTGGCGGTATTCCTGAACACAAGATCATACTCTTTTTCCGCGGCTTCAAACTTGCCCAGGTTACGGTTACATTCCCCAAGCCTGAAGTGAACGATATCCAGCTTCTTGCTCGTGGGAAAATTCCTCTGAAATGCCTCATACTCCTTCAATGAAAGATCGTACATTCCGCGAGAGTAAAGACCATCTGCAAACTGCAGACGTTCATCCTCGTCGAGGGCCCCGGCAATGGAGCAGAATACGAGCAACAGAGAAGCAGCGAGACAGTTCCTGATCATTGCGATGCT
>MHBM01000221.1:27572-48646 GCA_001804885.1 Lentisphaerae bacterium RIFOXYA12_FULL_48_11 | reverse complement strand
TGCAGTTGTTGCAAAAGAGACATTCCAGATATCAACCGAACGGCACAGATCAAGCACCTTGATCACCGACTCATACGCCGTCTTGTTGTCCGCCCGGATCAGAACAGGCTGACCAGGGAACAGCTTGACAACACGGCCAAGAATCGACGCCAGGCGATCGTTGTCAACAACCTGCTTGTTTACAACCACCGAACCATCCTTCAGAATGTTTATTATTATTTCCCCCGGCAGCCGCTGGGGAATTTGACCCGTCTGAGCTGTCGGAAGCTTGATATCAATTTCCTGTTCCCACTGCGAATAAACCTGGCTGGCCAGGAAGAAGCACAGGAGAAGGAAAAGAATATCTATCATCGGCACCACCTGGAAGCCGACTTGATCTGGTTTATATTTGGTCTTGAAATTCATATTTTCATGTTCCTGAGTTTAAGCAGACCGGTCATCACCTCAGTGGATGAGACTTCAAGCCGCGAAACAAGCTTCGATGCCCTGCCGCGAAAATAGGCATAGAACATCATTGCAGGAATACCAACGATAAGTCCACCCGCCGTATTGATGAGCGATTCCGAAACACCGGCGGCCAGCAGCATCGGCTTGGCCTTGGCCAGATCGAACGCCACCGCATTGAATGCGTGCACCATGCCGAACACCGTCCCGAGCAGTCCTATCATCGGCGCGATGACTCCTACATCAAGAAGGTACTGGGTCTGCGATTGAATAGAGGAAGCCTGACGGCCGCCCTCGCCTTCAATTACATCTTTAAGCAGACCGGGATCCACCGGTGAATTGGACTCAACAAAATCAAGCCCGGCAATGGTCACATCCGCCAGCGAGCATGGACGATAGTTACAAGCCGTCCTTACATCCTGCAGGGAACCGACCTTCAGCTTATCAAGGATGTCACGCCGCAGAGAGGCCGGGGCTATCTGGTCCTCCCTTAGCATGTAAAAAAGATATATGATCATCGCCAGACCGACAACAGAAGCCATGGCAAGCACATACAGCATTTTGCCGCCTTTTTCGACGATTTCACTTATGGTTACATTTTTGGCAACCACATTTACTCCAGCTGCAGCATCAGCAGCCTCTACAGCCGGAAGACAGACAAACAACCCGACCGCAGCAATCATTGCCAGCACCAACAAACTACGACGACTCGTCATCATTTGACCTCCTGTTAGACCATTTGCGGATAATTTATACCTAACAACCTTGATACCGATTTATAATACTTGCCCTGCTCTCCCATGACAAACTTTTTCTCTGCCTGCAGGATGCTTTTCAAAACACCTAATCCTGTATTTCCTGGCGCTCCAAGATGAGTCCGGGCAGACACCGCCTTGAGAGGATTCATCTGAGCAAGCTCTCCGAGATTAGCCTTAACATGATCATAAGCTTCCCGGAAAGGCATTCCTCCGGCAACGAGTTCCATAACTCTGTCGGTTGCAAAAACATCAGGAGTGAATCCTTTCTCCAGTGCAATCTTGCCTGCCTTTATTCCACCAACAAGAAACATAACAATCTGGAGACATGTCCTGGTAATAAACATTCCCTCGATATATAGCTCCTTGATTTCCTGTAGATCCCTGTTGTAACCACCAGGCAAGCCTTTGACAATCATAGCCGCCGCAAATGCACAACCCACAACCCGCGACGTCTTCGCCCTGACAAGCTCCAGCACATCCGGATTGCTCTTTTGAGGCATGATACTGCTTCCCGTACAGAATTCTTTCGGCAAACTGAAATAACCGAATTCCGGCATCGAATAAAGAATCAAGTCCTCAGCCAGACGTGAAAGCGTCAACATCACCTGCGACATCGCAGAAAGGATAACTTCCTCACACTTACCCCTCGCATTCGATGCATAAAGAACATTATGCACAGGTGCTTCAAAGCCAAGGAGATAAGAGGTGAACTTCCTGTCTATTTTAAGCGGCACACCATAACCCGCCGCGGAACCAAGGGGGCACCTGTTGTTGAAATCATACGCTGCTTTCAACACCTTTAAATCATCCAGCAGGGCCTCGGCATAAGCGGAGGCCCACAGGCCCACAGAACTCGGCATTGCAGGCTGTAGATGTGTCCGCCCAACCATAGGCAGTGAGTTATTTTCCGCGGCAAATTTGAGCAGGCAATCCGCCAAAGCAACAGCTTCATTCATCGTACCAAGCATCTGCTCTTTACCATAAAGCCGCAAATCAACAGCCACCTGGTCGTTCCTGCTCCTGGCGGTATGAATCTTTTTACCGAGATGTCCCAGCTTACTGGTAAGGGTCCTTTCAACGGCAAGATGTACATCCTGGTCCTGCGCCGTGATCTTGAATGTACCCTTGCCGGCACACTTCATTATCCTGACCAGCTCGACTATGACTTTTTTGACATCCTGCTCGGAAAGAATCCGCGGTTTTACGGGGACCTTTGACAGCATTCTGGCGTGGGCAGCCGAACCAATACAATCGGCATTTATCAGGTTAACATCCAGCTCGATGTCCCTGCCGGCCGTAAAATCAAGAACCTGATCATTGATCCGTCCGACAATAGTTTTCTGCACTTTTGATTTCATTGAGATTTCCCCCGCCGTTGAGGAATATAACCTACTTCGTTTTACTGGTTCAGGCAAGATATTAGAACCGACCTCAAACGCCCCCCCCATTCCAGCCCTGGCAGGTCTTGAGGATAAGACATCCTTTACAGCTGATCATTTTCGCATAGCCAAACAGACAATGTGCTACCGGGAAAGATTATTCAATTCTTTTAGAAAAACAGACACGTCCAGATTGAACTCCAAACTTGCGGGCAAAAAATCTCCTGCTTGCAATCTTTTCGTTATTCCGCGCCTTTTTGTTTCTTCCTGCGACCACACATTGACTCAACGGTTCTGCGGAAATGATCCGAACTCAGTTCGCGCCATCCGTGAATCGCTTTACGCATCGCCTTGCGCCTGGTTGAGTCAAGATGCCGGCGGAGGCTGGTAGAAACCTCCAGAGAACTGCCCATGTACATCTGCAGGTAAACATCCACATCATGGATTGTCCCAAGCAGGTCCGTCATATCCTTCAGCTTACGCTCAACCACAAGAGCCCTGTGGCCAAGAGCAGGCGATGCAAATTCAGCCGCATAGCGGACGCGCCTGCACCTTCTCCTGATTGAATGGAGCTCCTCCATATCCATAGCCCTTAGCGATTTCTTCAATCGCGGAAACCTTGTAAATGCCTTGTAAAGCCGTCTTGACATAAAAACTCTCAAATCCTCCATCTGCCTCCCGCGTTCACGCTCCAGACGGGGCACTTCCACTCTTGCAAAGAATGATACCTGCCTGAAAGGTTTCTTGAATTCTTCAGATTGAATGAATTGACGCAAATCCTCTAAACATTTTTCATTCTTTGACTGCTGGATATTGATATATTCTTCCCATGCACCCCGCCCAGTTCCAAAACCACCTGTTTCAAATTCCTTGAGAAACTGCATCCACACCTGGGAATCCCTGGCAATACTCAACCTGTCACAGACATATGTTATTGAGTCGCGTAACTCCAAGGCCGTGGTATCTTTCAAAACTGGTTTAAAAAAACGAAGTGCCGCCTTGGTTCGGCGCAGGGCAACGCGCAAATCATGCAGACACTCCGGATCAACTCCCATCATAGAGCCTTCCACGTTGTCACCGGCCAACCTGAGCAGAATGCATACAAGCTTCCTGGCGTATTCGATGAGCGACAAACGGCTGTTTAATACCGACCCGAATCTCGGGCCATAAACACGATCCGTCCTGACATGATGAATCCTGAAAGGTATTTTGAATACACTTTCCCAGAGATCGGCCTTCATTCTGGCCATCTCTATATTAGCGCTGTAGATGTCCTCGCGGACAGTAATCTCGCACATTGCGCGGCTGATACTAACCGATGTTATTGAACTGCTCTGTATATGCCCATGATCAAGACCATCCGCTATCCGGAGATAAGCCGCCAGCTTAAGCGTTTTCTCCCGATCCCTTATCGCGATCATGTTCATCCGCGCCGGAACACGACAGCGGCGTCCGGAATGAAGAGTAATTGCACCTGCAATAACAGCCCTTTCAGACGGCGTAAAACCCGAAACACCTTCATCGAGAACTATACCTGCACTGCGACCGGCGTGATTTTTCCCATTCTGACTGTAGGAAACATCATGCAACCGGCATGCCGCCTCCAGGAGGCGCTTGTCATTCTGGGAAAGCCCGCATACTTTTCTCGTGCGGTCAAAGAGCTTCAACGCAAGATGAGTCACATACTCAGTATGCTGGGTCTCATTGTCATACTTTTCACACAGCTCAAGATCTGTAAGGCGCCTTTTCATTATAAATCCACATCCGCAGATTACGCGGATTATGCAGTTTGACAAGATATTCCGGGAAATTTTCAGATAAAAATCAGCGGATTATTTCTTTTCGAGATCAGGGGACTTGTGCGGCGTGAAAACCGTCTGCTGCACCTTGGCTTCATCCTCCGCTTTCTGACACGTACTCCGGTAGAGAAATTCCTGACACCTGAAACCATCCCCTTTTGCCTTCGGATCAGCCAATCGCTCGTAAGCACCATCCGCCTTAAGCCTGCTGCTCTTCGCCATGTCCTTGAAGCAGGATTCCAGCACCATTTTGAGCTTTGCCTTGCATGCCTTATTCTCAACTGGCACCATCAACTCAACACGCTTCACCAAATTCCTTGGCATCCAGTCTGCGCTGGAAATAAACATCTTCTCGACGCCCCCATCCAGGAAGTAAAATATCCTGCTGTGCTCGAGAAAACGGTCGACAATACTCACAACACTGACGTTCTCGCTGAGTTTCGCCATTCCGGGCCGCAGGCAGCAGATTCCCCTTACATTGAGTTTCACCTGTACTCCAGCCTTCGACGCCGAGTAAAGCGCTTCGATCACGTCCGGATCCACGAGTGAATTCATCTTGGCCATTATCCCGGCTTTCTGTCCATCTTTGCTCCGACCAGCTTCGTTCTCGATGAGCTCAATCAGCTTTTCCTTCATTCCAATTGGTGAAGCATGCAATTTCAGAAATTTCTGCGGCTCTGAATACCCTGTTATTGTGTTGAAAAACAACGAGGCGTCCGAACCCAGACTGTCATCACATGTCATGAAACTTATGTCGGTGTATAGCCTGGCAGTACGCTCATTGTAGTTGCCAGTGCCGAAATGAACATACCTTACAATCCCCCTTTGCTCACGCCGCACGACAAGGCAGATTTTGGAATGCGTCTTCAACCCCTTCAAACCGTAAATGACCTGTACACCGCTTTTTTCCAGCGACTTGGCCCATGAAATATTCCGTTCCTCGTCAAACCGCGCCCTCAGCTCAACGAGAGCCGTTACATACTTCCCTTTTCGCGCTGCACGATCAAGCGCCTGAACAATCGGAGAACTTGGACTTGTCCGGTAAAGAGTCTGCTTTATAGACAGAACATCGGGATCATCTGCCGCCTCCTGTATGAACTTAACAACAGGCTCGTAATTGTCATAAGGATGGCACAACAGGATATCTCTTTTTGCAATCTCGATAAACATACTGGCCGTGGAATCAATATCCGCCGGTTGTTGCGGTTCCCACCGTTTGTACCTGAGTGCATTGAACCCGTCCACCGACAACATCTCCCTGAAATCAACAAGCCCAACAGGACCTTGGAGTTCAAATATGCTTTCCTGCCGTACCTGCAGCGCCTTTCGCAGAAAATCAGTGAGCATTTTCGAGGCAGCTGCCTCAACTTCCAGGCGGATGCAACGCTCCTCTCTCCTGCGACTGACCAGGCTTTCCATGTCAGCCATGAAATCTGATGATACTTCGTCGTTGAAATTAAAATCTGCGTTCCGGGTAATCCTGAACGCAGATATTTCCATGACCTTTTTACCCGGAAAATAGCAACCAATAAAGCTGCGCACTACATTTTCCACCGTCGTAAATGTACAGCCTTTATCTGCCGGCAATCTTACGAGCCTTCGCAGTGAAGACCCCAAGGGAATAACCGCATATAATGGTTTCTTACCGTCATCGTTCCCCTCCAGCCTTACTGCAAGATTAAGTCTCAGATTCGGCACAAGAGGAAATTCTTCAACCGATTTGACGGCCTGTGGTGATGCAACGGGATATATTTCTTCCAGAAATAATTTCTCCAGGTAATTTCTCTCCTGCTCGGAATATGCCTCGGGCGAAACCAATCTTATACCCGCCGATGCCAGCTCCGGCTCAATTCCGGCCGTAAAGCAGGCATACTGCGCCTTCACCATCTCGCGGGATCTTAAAAGAACTTTATCCAGCTGTTCACGTGGCGTCATCCCTGAGTTGTCCACCTTTTCTACGCCGTCTGATATCAGCAACTCAAGCCCACCTACCCTTACCATGAAAAATTCATCGAGATTGGATGCTGTTATGCACAGGAAATTGAGCCTTTCCAGAAGCGGCACACTCGCATCAGACGCCTCGCTCAGAACCCGCTGGTTGAACTCAAGCCAGCTCAGTTCACGATTGATAAGATTTGTTGTTTTACTCACTTGCAGAACTCCGATCTTTAACCAGCATGACTTTCATCCCGTAAACACGTTCAAACATCTGGCTTTCCTCTTCAAGAGCGTGTTTTTCAAGGTCCAGATCCTTGTCGGTATTGGCGGCGATGACCATCTTGTCATCATCCATCTTTACATCAAATTTTGCCCCGTGCAATGCACGGGAGGAGTCAAGTGTATCGGCAATTCGCAGGATGGAGGCCAGCTTGTTCACAACTACCCTTTCGGTCCTGTCCAAAGTCCCATAGAATTCATGATCCATACGCGGAAGTGCTTTACGATGATACCGGGCGATCAGAGCAACCAGGGTAATATCTTTTGAGCCCAGCCCGAAGATATCACTGTTAATTATAATATACATCGAATGCTTGTGATGGCTCCTGTTGCTTATAAAATGACCCGTGTCATGCAGTATGGCCGCAAGGTTAAGGATAAGTTCATGCCTTGCGCCAAGACGATGCTCATCCTGTAGTGCGACAAATATCTTTTTACAGAGCGACGAGACAAACCGCGCATGGTTTTGTTCATTGTGATACTTGCGTCCGATTTCCATGGCAGAACTCACGATCTGTTCACGAAACTCCCTGGTCCACGACTCCTTCGTTACCATCTCATGAAGTATCCCTTCACGAAAAGTGGCGCCGGTCACATGAATGTCACTGATACCCAGCCGTTTTGACAGATCCACATAAACCGCAAGGGCCGGCCCTACCGTCTCGGCATCCGGATATGACAGATGATACTTCTTAACTATATCATCAGGCTCCAGCTTGATGATCTCACCTGCAAGCTTTTCAATATCAGCCACGGCAATTTTGATAATATCCTTCTTGTCCCAGGTCGTCGAAATGATGCCTGCCGCAAATCTGGCATCGCCACCAAGCACCAGAAGCAACGGAGAACTGATATCCCCGCCGATGCCCATGTGAATTCCTCCTGCCGCCCGTTCTACATGCCCCCTCATGACCTGCCTGAGCCGTGATTCCGGAACATTGTAATCCTCGATTGCTCTCCTGATCCGGTAGGAACCGACCTTGAATACTTCGGTATTTCCTACGGAGCCTTTCTGCATGGTCAGCATATCGGTGCTCCCACCCCCTATCTCCATTATCAGCAAATTGGAGTGACTGATAAGGCCGGATTTTTTCAGCGGCTTGTGAACAGCGAGGTATGTATATCTGCTTATCTCGGCATCTTCCAGAATCTCAACAGTCAATCCCGTTGCCACAAAAATACGATCCAGCACCTCATCCCTGTTTGCAGCCTCACGGATTGCACTGGTTGCCACGGCCCGGATTTTCCCCTGGTCCTCCAAACCATATTCAGCAAGGATTTTCTTGTAACCACGAAGCGCCTTTACAGATTCTTCGATGGTATCCTGACCGATCAAAGCTTTTGTAAATGTATCGCGGCCCAGCTGAACCGCCTGCTGAAGCGTATCGAGAACCCTGAACCCACCCTGACCATCGGATTCAGCCACAGCCATCCTGATGGAAGTGGTCCCAATTTCTATTACCGCAAAAAGGTTCTCATTTGCCGGCATCTTCAAACATCTCCCGACAGAAAATCTTGCGTTATTTAAACAGTTTACCATGCATATTGCATCAAGAATATTGTTAGCATTCTGTTCGAAAAACATGAGCTGCATATTATAAAATCGCTAAAGACCTTGTTGACAACATCATACCTTGATTTATACTTATCTCGTGAAAAGATCCGATAACCTGATGGGCGATCTTTGGGGGGGCCTTGCCGCAACATTCGTCACACTCCCCTCCGCCATCGCTTTCGGTGTAACCATTTTCGCACCTCTCGGTGGAACATATGCCGCTTATGGTGCACTTGCCGGAATTCTGGGAACCACTGCCCTCGGACTTATAGCAACATCATTTGGCGGCACCAACCGCCTGATTACCGCTCCCTGTGCACCGGCTGCCGCAGTGCTGTCTGCATTTGCAATTGAACTCTCACAGAAGGGCACAGACGCCCAAGCGGCAGTTCTTGTCCTTACCCTCACGGGTATAATCTGCGGAATTCTGCAACTGCTTTTTGGTGTCGTCGGACTTGGACGGCTCATCAAGTACATGCCATATCCAGTCGTAAGCGGTTACCTCAGTGGTGTTGGCCTGACCATCATCATCAGCCAGGTTCCAAAATTTCTGGGCACGCCAAAAGATGTCCATTTCTGGGAAGCTTTGACTTCACCTTCGATGTGGCACTGGCAGGGAATAGTGGTGGGTGTGGTTACAATAGTCGTAATGCTGACCGCATCAAGACTTACAAAAATCATTCCAGCTGCAATACTCGGACTCCTTTCGGGCGTACTTGCCTACCAGGGCCTGTGCTTTGTCGACCAATCCCTTTTTCTCCTGGATGGAAATACACTGGTCATTGGCCGGCTGGCAGGATCCAACTCCAGCCTGACCGATACAATCTTCGGACACTGGAAAGCTTTCGGCGGAGTAAACATCTCCATGTTCGGATATCTCTTTGTACCAGCCCTGACGCTCGCCGTTCTGCTCTCAATTGACACCCTGAAGACCTGCCTGGTGCTGGACTCTCTCACTCGCTCACGGCATGACTCCAACAGGGAACTTATTGGCCAGGGGCTTGGCAATCTTACATGCGCCCTCATAGGCGGCACGCCTGGAGCCGGCACAATGGGCGCGACACTTGTGAACATTTCCAGCGGCGCAAAAACAAGCTTGTCCGGCATAATCGAAGGACTGTTCGCTCTTGTCTTCTTCATTATTCTCGGATCGCTGATTGCCTGGGTACCTATAGCCGCACTTGCCGGCATACTAATGGTAATCGGCTTACGTATGCTTGACCGTCACAGCCTGTTTCTTCTCAAGTCACGTTCAACAATTCTCGATTTCCTGGTCATCGTGGCTGTCGTTGTCGTAGCACTGACTGTCAGCCTGATTGCCGCATCGGGTACGGGCATCGCCCTGGCCATCGGACTGTTCATCAGGGAACAGACCCGCGGCTCCATCGTTCGCAGTAAGGTATACGGGAACCATATGTTTTCCAAGCAGGTACGCCTGCACGAAGAAATGGAGATTCTCGAAAAAGATGGCGATCGCACTGTTATATTCGAGCTTCAGGGCAGTCTTTTCTTCGGAACAACCGACCGGCTTTACACCGCACTGGAACCAGAGCTCAAGACACGCAAATATGTCATACTTGATATGCGGCGCGTGCAGTCGGTTGACGTAACTGCAGCACACATGCTTGAACAGATCGAAGCCATACTCGCAGATAATAAAGCGCTGCTGATTCTCAGCCAGCTTCCCGAAAACGCTTCCGGTGGTCCTGACCTGCGTCAGTATTTCGAACAGCTGGGTCAGACGAAATCAAAAAGCCATGTCCAAACATTCAACGAATTAGATGACGCTCTCGAATGGGTGGAGAATTGCATAATCGAAACCGTCCACCTTGAGCGAATGCAGGAAAAGCCGCTGGAACTCAAGGAAATCAACCTGTTCAAACGCCGAAAGGAAAAGACCCTTGCCGCACTCGAATCATGTATGGAACAGCGTTCCTACAAGGCAGGAGAAAGAATTTTCGCCATTGGCGACTCCTGTGACGAGATTTTCCTTATCCGGCGCGGAAATGTACGTATTGTCCTGCCTTTAAACGACAAGCAAAGTCATCACCTTGCAACATTCGGACGTGGTGATTTCTTCGGCGAGATGGCTTTCCTCGATAATGCGCCCCGCTCCGCAGATGCCATTGCGTTTACCGATACCGAACTCTTTGTGCTTTCAAGACAGCGTTTTGATGTGCTCGCCGACGAACATAAGAAACTGGCAATCAATCTCATGGAAGGTATTGCCAGGGTTCTGGCTATTCGCCTTCGCTACGCAAACACCGAACTGCGCGCATTGCATATGTCATGAACCACCGAGAGGAAAACAACCACTGATTACACGGCTAGAAAGCTAACGCTGGATTAACTCATTATCGATGTTATCCGTGCACTCCGTGGTTAAAGTCTTTTTTCGATCGCCTTGACCACTGTTCGAAGCGCCTTCACACGGGCAAAATACTTGTCGTTGGCCTCGATGATGGTCCAGGGTGCGTAAGTGGTACTGCACTTTGAAAGCATATCGTTGATGGCAACCTCGTACTGCGGCCATTTTTTGCGGTTGCGCCAATCCTCGTCCGTCAGCTTCCACTGTTTCCAGGAAATTTTCTGACGTTCCTTGAACCTTCGCAGCTGCTCATCCTGATCAATGTGCAGCCAGAATTTCACAATCACCGCACCGAAATTAGCCAAGTGCGCCTCGAACTCATTGATTTCCCTGTAAGCCCGCTGCCAGGCCTCCTTTGAACAAAAACCTTCAATCCGCTCTACCATCACCCTGCCATACCAGGTACGGTCAAATATTGTTATATGTCCCGCCTTGGGCAGGCAGTTGGCAAAGCGCCACAGGTAATGGTGCGCAAGCTCTTCCTTGGTCGGAGCAGCTATGGGGATAACCTCGTATCCACGGGGATCAAGATTTTCCGTCAGCCGCTTTATGTTTCCACCCTTGCCTGCGGCATCACAACCTTCATAGCAGATCACCACAGGAATTCTTCTCCTGTAGATTTCATACTCGAGCAGGCGGATTTTGTCTTTCAGGTTTCCAATCTCTTCACTGTAAATATCCTTGGCCAGCTTCTGTGTGAGATCCAGTTTCGACAAAACAGTAATGTTATGAGTCGAAAGAGCAGGCGCTTCCGGCTCCACAGCTTTCTTTGTCGCCATGGCCGCAGTCCTGAGCGCATTCTCCCAGGTAGTCATCAGCACTTCAAAGATCTTGAGGATGGCATACTCCTTGTCGTTGGCCTCTATCACAACCCATGGAGCACCGGCCGTGTTAGTCCGCTCGATCATTTCCTCTGCGGCCTTGATATATTTCTCGTATTGCTTGTGCTGCTTCCACTCTTCCTTCCCGACTTTCCAGGAAGCAGCCTTGACATTCTCCAGAGCCTTGAACCGCCTGGCCTGCTCTTTCTTGCCGATGTGCAGCCAGAACTTGACTATCACAGCACCGTCGTCAACCTGCTGTCTCTCGAAGGCAAGTATCTCATCGTATGCTGTAACGCATTCGGATTTACCGACATCTTTCTTTACCCGTTGACCAAGCACCCTGTCATACCAGCTACGGTCGAAAATGGACAGGCGGCCTCTCGCAGGAAGCAGTTTCCAGAAACGGATCAGGAATGGCCACATCTTCTCTATTTCAGATGGAGGATGTATTGGATTGACCTTGAATCCGCGCGGATCCAATGGCCTCATCAGTCGGTTGATACAGGTGCCTTTTCCGGCAGCCTCAAGACCTTCAAAAACAAGGATAGTGGGTATATTCTTCTCCTTGCACTCACGCTGGAGTTCACTTACCCGCCGTTCGAGATCGGGCATCTTCTTTTTGAACTCTTTCTTAGATAACTCCTTCTTAAGGTCGACCATTTCAAGCATAGAAAACCTCCTGCTTATAAAAAGCTCTTATGTTTTTGATTCTAACCGTTTTTATGAGAATAACAAGGACTGTAATACTGGAATTTTCGAAAGGAACTTCCGTAGTATCGGCAACCCAAATTCACCACATTCTTACAATGTTTTATGATTCCAGCCCCACAGAAGCATCCACGCAATTATACAGGAATGCTTATCAAGAACGTACTACCCTCACCTAGAACACTCTCGACGCTGACATCACCCTTATGCATAAGAATAATATGCTTCACTATTGATAAACCCAATCCCGTTCCTCCCAACTGACGGCTGCGAGCCTTGTCAACCCGATAAAATCTCTCAAAAATCCTCGAAATGTGAGCCTTCTCGATTCCTGCACCATAATCTCTCACCCGAACAAGCATCTGCCCATCCCGGGTAGCGGCATCAATCTCCACGACACTGCCTTCTTCGCTATATTTAATTGCATTATCCACTAGGTTAACAATCGCCTGCTCAAAGAACACCGGGCTGATATTCGCCTCCAGGCCCGTCTCGCACTGGATCTTTATTTCTATGTTCTTTTCCCTGGCTTTATAACTGCAAATCTCGACCGCTTCGCGAATCACATCAACCATCCTGGTCGACTCCATGGGAATAGTTCGGACATTAACATCATCTTCAAGCCGTGAAAGAGTCAGAAGGTCCTCCACAATGGCCGCCAGTCTATTCGCCTGTTTGCCTGCAATCCTGAGGCATTTATCGACCTCGTCCGGATCCTTGACCTGACCATCGATAAGTGTATCAATAAATCCGCTTATGGACGTTATAGGAGTTTTAAGTTCATGCGATACATTTGCAACAAAATCCCTTCGCATTTCCTCGAGCTTGTTCAGACGCGTGACATCATAAAGAACAAGAAGCACTCCGATCCTCTTACCATCCGCACCATTTAAAACCGTCCCGTGAGCATGAAGACAGAGGCCCTCAGCGTGGAGAAAGACATCTCCTTCAACCGGATCAGAACTTGCCAATGCCCTTGTTATCACATCCAGCAGATCGTTGTTTCTAACAACTTCCATTACGTTCCTGCCGTAATCGGAATCTTCCGCATGGAAAAGTTTCTGGGCGGCCTTATTCATCTTGATCAGGCGACGTTCTGCATCGACCGCCAATACACTTTCCGCCATGCACGACAACAGGGCATTCTGCTCGTCTCTCTGCTGGGTAATAGCCTTTATCCGTTCATCAAGCTGGTCAGCCATTCGATTGATCGTGTCGGAAAGAATATCAATCTCAATCAATCCCGATGAAGGAATCTTCTCAGCCAGATTGCCATTGCCTATCAACTCAGCACCAAGACGTATCTCATCAAGGGGCTTCGTTATCCTGCGTGATACAATAAAGCCCACAACAAGCGCAACGCCAGCTATAACAAGACAGGCAATTGCAATCCTGTGCCATAACAAACCTATAGTTTCATCGATGACAGAAAGAGAAAGCGAAGTCCTGACGACACCAATGGTCTGACCCATGTCGCCGGCCACAGGAACAGCCACATACATCATTCGTTTACCAAGGGTTCTACTATACCTTGTCGAAACCCCTGCCCCCTTGCTGACAGCGTCGCGTATCTCCGGCCTGTCGGCATGATTTTCCATGTTAACATGATTCTCCTCTGAATCCCCGACGACCCTGCCATCCAATGATATGAAAGTCATTCGGTAACCGGCATCCCGCCCCGTGGCTTTACAGAAGGCATCAATCTTTCGGGCATCTGCAGATGAAAGATTCTCGCCAGACGCGGAAGAGAGCGTAACACTGAAATGCTCGGACAGAATTCTTGCTGCCGCAGTCAATTCAGACTTTGCCTGGTCATGATAGAAAGAACTTATCAGTAATGTCGCATACGAAGCAACAGCCACAATAGCAACAACCGCCATAAGTAAGAATGACGGAATAACCTGAGATATAAGACTTCGCTTTTTCATCTCACCATTTCAAAATGTATTTTGGCAGGATATCAGGATTAATCCTAATCCTTAAACCTGTAACCAACCCCGCGTACAGTCTCGATACGATCGCCCGACTTGCCGAGCTTCTTGCGAAGTCCGACAACCTGCACATCCACCGACCGGTCCGTCACCGGGTAATCACTGCCGCGCACCGCATCCACTATCTGGTAACGGCTGAATACCCAACCCGGTTTCTGGGCCAGAAAATAAAGTATCTGGAACTCAGTATATGTAAGGTCGACCGGCTTGTTCTTTACCAGCACTTCCCTTCTCTTCACATCAATCTGGAGCTCATCAATCTTGATTATTTCAGGCGCGGGATCCTGCGACTGGCTCTTCCTTCTCAACACGGCACGGACCCTGGCGACAAGCTCCTTTGGACGGAAAGGTTTTACAACATAATCTTCAGCCCCAAGCTCCAATCCCGCAACCACATCAGACTCCTCACCTTTCGCAGTAACCATAATAACCGGGATGTTTTTTGTTTTCTCGCCGGACTTCAGGTTGCGACATACCTCCAGGCCGTCAATCTCCGGGAGCATGACATCAAGAAGAACGATATCAGGCGATGCAGCCTGCGCCTGCTTGAGAGCCTCTTCTCCCGTAAACGCCTTAACCACGAAGTACCCTTCCTTTTTCAGGTTGAAGGAAATCAATTCCATGATGTCTTCATCATCTTCAACAACAAGTATTTTCTTTATGCTCATAAATCAGCTCCTACTGAATTCCATGTAAACTATAGTCGATAACTCAAGAAGATCAAAGCACCTCTTTCAGATTTTCATCTCCCAATTATCAGGAATGCAAACGCCACAGCTTATGTCTTTCGAAAGAGATGTTCGCGCATTCTAACCATTTTTTAACAAGTCCCTCACACGAAACACATCGACATCCTTAAGAATTACATCGAAATGAAAAATAAAATCAATGTTGCGGTTCACGAAAGGATATTGGATGAACAATATAGGATATGTATTTATAGATGACGGATATCCTGAATCCTGCGATTACGACAACAACTACATCGCATATGTCCCGAAAGTACCCGGCAGTTTAAAACATAACTTTGAGGAGATTAACAGCAAACAACGAGGAACCACCGGAGATAAAGGTGTCTTGAATATATTGCTGCAACCGCGAGATATACCAACAAAGACACGGAACCTTCTGGAAACAAGCGCACGGGAAACCCAGGACTGTATAAAAACCTTCTCTACAAACATAGGTAAGCCGGACGTATGTTTTATTCTGGACCGATTCTCCACGACTTATGGTAATGCCCGTACAAACAACACATCAATAAACGAGGACATCCACAAAACATACTTCAGCCACGCCTCGAACAGGGATATTTTCAATCTGGTGAAATCGTTAAGAATAATCATCCAGACGGCCAGGACATTTATCAGGAGACTTTTTCTTCTCACCAGCCACATCGACACGGATGAATTGGCCGGATACGCCAATCTGATTACACGGATTTCCGACGCTGTAACTGACATGATGATAACTTTTTGCCGGAATAATAATCCCGCTAAAATGGCATCGTACAGGAGAAATCTACAGCAGCTGGAAGAAGAATCCGACAAGCTGATGCTGCATTATACCAGCACATTTCTACGAAGAGATTCCGGCCCAGCAGGAACCGTTATCAGGCTGGCACTCTTCAATTCAATGAAAGAACTGATTAATGTCCACCTGGAATCCGGGAATTCTTTGCTCGAGATTCACCTCAAATATACGTGATGACATTCTCACACATGAAATTGACTGCCTGACTTTAACCTGTTTCTAACAAACTTCTCACAACCGGCCAATCATCAAGACCCAGCATTTGGAAATTGGTTAAAAATCGGAATAACGACCACAGCAAGGAAAGGAATAATTCAAATGTTAAACGATAAAATAGTCAGGGTACGAATGGTTAAGAATTACTCAACCGCCCACAACCACCTAGCCATCGGGCAAGTTCTCGAAGAGACACCCACATACATAAGGATGAACTGCAGGATATTCCATTTTGCAAACAGGAGCGGACGCCTGGTCGGAGAAAGCGAAATAGGCGTGAGAATTCTTCCATGGCTGCGAATCGAAGTAATCGCAGAGCTGCCGTCAGCAACAGACTGGAAGAAAGAGGCTGTATTCGACAGGAAGAACAACTTTGTCCTTCTTGATGATAATCAAACCCTTATTGCAAGAGCCTCGCAGGGAAGACAGCACGCTCAAATAACTAATTAACTTCTAACAATTAGCTCATCTCGCCCGAACCCAAGAGTTCTTCAATGCAATTCAGAAAATAAAACTCAATAAAGAACAAAGCGAAAGGAGGAGAGAGAGCAGCAGAAAACGCGCAGAACAACTCACAAGGACAAAGCACGCAGAGATAATCAATCTAAACAATAACAGTAAAGCAGGAGAAACAGAAATGACAATGAAGAGGATAACAGGCACGATAGCAATAACCGGAGTCATTCTTTCCGGCATTCTCTTACAGGCGGCCCAGGCCGCCGAGGAGAAGAAAAGCTGGACCGACAACGTTACGATAAAGGGCGATCTCCGGTACAGGTACGAAACAATAGAGGATGACTCCAAGCTCAACTCCGACAAGGAAACATTCACCCGTGACCGTAACAGGATCAGGGCAAGACTGGGTGTCGAAGCAAAGGTTAACGACAACATGAAAGCAGGAGTCGCGCTATCAACCGGGCAGAACGATCCCGTGTCTGGAAACCAGACTATAGGTGATTCGTTTCAGAAGAAGGACTTTAAACTAGATCAGGCTTATTTTGACTGGTCTCTCTTCAATAACGATCCTACCACCATCAAACTCGTCGGAGGCAAACAGAAGAACTCCTTCATGCCAACATCATCTTCGGATCTTATTTGGGACGGAGATGCAACGCCCGAAGGACTGGTTCTCAAGGGCGCTACGGGCAATGAAACCATATCCATTGGCTCCAACCTGGGCTATCTCTGGTTGCAGGAACGTTCATCAAACAGTGACGATACAATGCTGTACATAGGCCAGGGTTTCGTAACGTTTGATCCCATGCCCGAGCTCTCATTGAAAGTCGGAGCTACATACTACGGATACCAGGAAGTACAGGGCAGCGATGTTCTCGACTGGGAAGGAAAGAACAACTCTTATGGTAACAGCACAATGACCGGTTCGAAGTCAGGCTCAACAACAAACAAGGCATGGGCAAGCGAGTTTACTCCGATCGAAATCTTTGCAGTAATGGATATGTTTGTCATGGGCTTGCCGGTAAGTATCTATGGTCAGACGGTTAAGAACAACGACGCCAGTACGGATTTCGACAGCGGCTACCTCTACGGTATCAGCTTCGGCAAGGCAAAGAACCCGAAAACGTTTGAAGTCGGATACAGATTCGCAGAACTCGAAAAAGATGCCGTGCTTGGATGTCTTACAGATTCAGACCGCTGGGGCGGCGGCACCGACGGCAAAGGTCACAAGGTCTACGGGAAATATCAGATCGCCAAGAACTTCCAGGTCGGTCTGACATATTTCATGGATGAAAAGAAAATATCGGACGCTTCTAAAACCACAGATTACAACCGTATGCAGGCTGACCTCATATACTCGTTCTAATCAGCTAATAACAGAAAGAGAGAGAGAATAAAATCATGAGAAAGACAATCAGAAACTCGACGATAGTGGCAGTCACAGGACTGTTAATGGCTTTCAATGCCACAGCAGACGATAAGATCGTAATGGACGGATCTACGACGGTTGGGCCTATAGCAAAATCATTTGCTGAATATTACATGAAGGCCAATCCCAACGTGAACATTACAGTCAGCGAATCCGGAAGCGGAAACGGAGCCAAGAGCATAATAAACGGAACCTGCGATATCGGGAACATGTCCAGGCCAATGAAGTCATCTGAGAAGAAAAGCGCGAAGGACTCCGGCGTCATGCCGATCGAACACATTATCGCAATGGATGGAATAGCAGTCATTGTCCATCCCAGCAATCCGGCAAAAGGTCTTACAGTGGCGCAACTGCGAGACATATATAACGGTAAAATAAAAAGCTGGAAGGAACTCGGAGGCCCCGACAGCAAGATCGTGGTGATCAGCCGTGACACGAACAGCGGAACTTACGAAACATTCGAAACCATGGTGATGAACAAGGAAAAGATGGCGAGCGGGGTCGAATATGTAGGCAGTAACGGCGCAATACGCCAGCGTGTTCTAAGCACAGAAAACGCCATAGGTTATGTCGGCCTGGCTTTTCTCGAAGGAGTCAAAAGCCTGGAGGTAAATAATGTCATGCCTTCGGAAGACACGGTCAGAAACAAAACATACCCTATAAGCAGGCCTCTCTACATGTACACAAAAGGTAGACCAAAAGAGGGAACACATCTATTCAACTTCATCAATCTTTACAACACAACGGAAGGAAAGAAGATTATCGCTGATACCGGATTCGTACCAATGAACTGAGAATAAAAACTTTCCGCGCGAGCGATGTCCTTTCGGGGCATCGCTCAACGCGAAACCAATCTGAGGCGCCAGATCATGAACAGAATCAGAACCGCGATAGATAACGGAATTCTTTTTCTATGTGTGGCCAATTCCGCACGCAGCCAGATAGCTGAAGGACTGGCCAGAAGCATATTCGGACCGAACATCAAAATACAAAGCGCCGGCTCCAAGCCCGCCAGAATTCACCCGCTCACTTTTGACGTTATGAATGAAATCGGAATTGACATCTCCTCGCAATGGTGCAAGTCAATCAATAAAGCAGACATGTCCCGCGTCGGCCTTGTAATAAGCCTTTGCGCAAATGAAGTATGCGCCACGATCCCCACCCCCTCTATACACCTGCACTGGTTCCTCCCAAACCCGGCAATCAAAAATCCGGACCAGAACGAAATCAATGCTTTCAGAAAAACCAGAGACGAACTTTCAAAAAAAATCAATATACTCCATAAGGATTACAAGACGTTGCCGCTTCGTTCAGGCACAGTGAAACCCTCACCCCTCCCACGCATGGCAACCGCCGCGGCTTTTTTTACACCCTTTCGACGATTCGCCTTCCTGAGAGGACTGGCCTCCTGAATGAATTCCTCAGAAAAAAAACATTACGCCAAGAATCTTGTTCTTGAGAAAAAAACACAGAAAATCAACAAGGTTCTTACGACCACCGGAACCGGCATTCTGTTTATCGTGACTTCACTTTCGACGCTGGTGATTCTATTTATGCTTTTCTTTATAGCTCGTGACGCTCTTCCTTTCTTCAAGTCACAGGGTTTCCGGGAATTCTTCACAAGCACGAAATGGTACCCTTCCTCAGATAACCCGGAATTTGGAGCACTCGCCATCTTTTTCGGGACAGGCATCGTCACGCTGGGTTCTACATTTGTCGCCGTTCCACTTGGAATATCGGCGGCTGTATGCCTCAGCGATATCCTGCCCTTCTCCGCACGCCAGGTTACAAAGCCGGTCATTGAAATACTCGCAGCTATTCCGTCAGTTGCTTATGGATTCTTTGCCCTCGTTGTTTTCGCCCCCCTTCTCCAGAACAATGGCGGATACATCCTTAAAATTGCATTCTGGGTCATCAGCATACCTTTGTTCGCCATATTGATAACTGTTGCAATCGATGTCATGACCGATAAGATCGAGAACCATCTCCGAATGGCCGCAAGATGGATTCTTGGCATAGTACTCGGAGGCACAGCCCTGTTTCTGCTCATCAAAGCGGGCCTGTTCCTCGATTCACTAAAAATAACAAGTGGTACAAATGCCCTGAACGTATCCATTATTCTTGGCATCATGGCCCTTCCAACGGTGGTCAGCGTATCAGAGGACGCACTCCAGTCAGTGGGGCGAGAACTCAGAGAAGGCAGCTATGCACTAGGAGCAACACGCGCGGAAACGATCCTTCTGACTGTCATTCCGGCCGCAAGCAGCGGAATAGCAGCAGCGGTAATTCTTGGAATCATGCGCGCTATCGGAGAAACAATGGTGGTATGGATGGCTTCCGGAAATGCGTCCCAGATACCCGTCCCATGGTACAACCTGCTCGAACCGGTAAGAACACTCACGGCAACAATTGCCGGCGACATGGGAGAAGCCGATCATGTCACCGGTTCAGCAAGATACCACGTACTGTTTGCCATGGCACTTTCCCTCCTCGTGATCTCGCTTATCTGCAATCTGATAACAGAACGGATCATAACCAATACCAGGAGGAAAATATCTTCATGAGGCTAGAAACCAGAAAACTCCTGGACAAATGCTTCTCCGGCGTCGGAATACTCGCCATTATTTTCATGAGCGCCGCCCTGCTCGTAATTCTCGCGCCCATGCTTGGCAAAGGTATTAACGCCTTCTTTTTCCAGGGAACAATCGAACATCGGCGCATGATGATGGAACTGTTTGACCGCGGAAATGCAGACAACCTTAAAAAGGAAATACGGGAATCAAACGAAACCCGAAAACCAATCTACGAGATGCTGCAGTCTTTTGAAAAAGAGCTTGAAACAGCAGAAAGGGCAAAAAGAAAGCAGTATATCCAGCCGTTAAAAGAACTGAAATCGGCCATTGACACCCTCTTCGGACCGGAACCGGGAAAACCGCCCCAAATGCTCGTTCGAAATCAGTTCGGCCAGGCGAGGTGGGACCGGGCCATGTTCAAGCTGGATATCGTCATGAATCGTGAAACATGGGATTATTCAGACCCCACAAAAAAAGGAATAAAGGTAAAAACACCCAGGGCAAATGACTTCAAAGGCACAACACTGGAAGCCTTATTCCCCTACATTGCGGCAAATACTGAAAAGATCCTCAAACCCCGGAAAACAATATACTGGCAGTTTCTTACTGATGTGCCAGTAGACGCCCACATGTTCGGGGGAATATGGCCGGAACTTCTCGGTACCCTTTACCTGACCATCGGCGCCATGATCTTTGCTGTACCAATGGGCATTATCGCGGCAATATACCTTACCGAATATGCCCGCGAAACAAAACTGATCAGCCTTCTCAGGACATGTATCAGCACGCTTGCAGGTGTTCCCAGTATAGTGTTCGGACTTTTC
>MHBM01000221.1:18511-27476 GCA_001804885.1 Lentisphaerae bacterium RIFOXYA12_FULL_48_11 | reverse complement strand
GCAAGCCGATGGCACACGGTGCTGACCGTTATTCTGCCCGCAGCTCTTCCCGGCATTCTCACGGGAATTGTCATAAGCATGGGACGGGCAGCAGGAGAGACAGCACCGATCATCTTCACTGCCGTTGCAAGCGTGGGAAAGCCTCTCCACCTCGGAGAAATTTTCACCCAGCAGACACCCGCCCTGTCCTGGAACATTTATAACATCGCAACGGAACATGTCGCAGTGGAAGAAATCAGGCATGTTCAGTTCGGAATGGTTGCCGTCCTCGTTGGAATAGTATTGATCCTGAACATGACTGCCATTTTCCTGAGAGCAAGGATATCTCAGAAACTTAAAGGATAGAATATCATGACGAACATTGAATACAACGCCGGCAAACCGGCCCTGAATATTGCAATGGAAGAAAGTCTCACAGAACAGGCATCCTCGCTTACAGATCTTCCATCGCATGTTAAAGCGCGAGAGTTTTCAATTTTCTATCGCACCAACGAAGCTGTAAGAGAAGTTACACTTGATATTCCGGCAAAACATGTAACGGCAATAATAGGGCCCAGCGGATGCGGCAAGAGCACCCTGCTCCGGGCGATAAACAGAATGAACGACCTGATTCCAGGCTGTCACACAACCGGCACACTCCTTTTCGACGACCAGGATGTCTACGGCAGCCAGATGGATGTTGTTGCCCTGCGGCAGCGGATAGGAATGGTTTTCCAGAAACCAAATCCATTCCCGAAATCAATCTTCGACAACGTCGCATATGGCCAGAAACTGCAGGGACTCACCAACCGGGGAAAACTCAGCCAGATCGTCGAACGCAGCTTGCGCCGCTCAGTCCTTTGGGACGAGGTAAAAGACCGCCTTGACAAAAACGCGCTTGGCCTGTCCGGAGGACAGCAACAGCGGCTTTGTATCGCCAGAGCTCTGGCCGTTGATCCGGAAATACTACTCATGGATGAACCCACGTCTGCACTGGATCCAAGGGCAACGGCACGAATAGAAGACCTGATCGGCGAATTGCGCGGCGAATACACCATAATCATAGTTACCCACAATATGCAGCAGGCAGCCCGGGTTTCCGATTTAACCGCTTTCATGTACGAAGGCGAACTGGTGGAATTCGGCCAGACAAAACAGATTTTCACAAATCCTGCCAAGAAACAGACGGAAGATTATATAACAGGACGCTTCGGTTGATTCCGACCATCCAGTCCGCATAAAGGAAAACACATGACTAATCATTATCTCAGGGAAGTAGAAAAATTGAAAATGCGAACTCTCGCACTCGGTGCGCTCGTCGAAAAACAATTGTATGAGGCTACCAGGGCAGTTGAAACGAGAGATGCGTGGCTGGCGGCAAAAGTGATTGATATGGATACAGAAGTCGATATGCAGGAAGTCGAGATAGAGGAAGAATGTCTGAAAATCCTCGCACTGTATCAGCCTGTTGCGGGAGATCTCCGCTATGTTGTTTCGATAATGAAGATCAACAATGACCTGGAAAGAATCGGCGATCTGGCGGTCAATATAGCGGAAAGAGCAGAACTGCTCGCAACAAAACCATCACTGGAAATACATACTGATTTCCCGACAATGACTATCAGGGTTCAGACCATGCTCAAAAAAAGTATAGATTCACTGGTAAATCTCGATGCGCAAATGGCCGAGGATGTCTGCAAGGCAGACGACGAAGTCGATCACTTGAACCGAAAGATTTATGATCTGATAAAACAGGGTATAAGCCAGGATCCAACCGCAGAGAATATAACCACAATGATTCATCTCCTTTCGGTATCCCGCTTTCTCGAGAGGATAGCCGATCACACCACCAACATCGCACAGGACGTAATATATACGATAGAAGCCAGAATCGTACGCCATCACCCAAAATTAGCAAACGTGGATCATCCGACGTAAAACTTTGCAGGCTGAATGGCACCGCAAATACGCCAGAATTTTCACTTCTTTCTCACAATAACCTAATAATTACCTAACATCGCCAGTGGATTATACAAACGTACTGATCAAGAAAGAAAAGAAAGGAGAAACAAAATGATCAAGAACGTAGCACAGAGAATGGTATGCCTGATCCCGGGCGGATTAAGTGTGATGAATGCCGCAATGATTGCAAAAACAGTCGCCGGCAGCAAATCACATGTCACTATCGAGTGCAAAAACCAGATGCATATGGCGCACGACATATGCGGTGTCCTGTCAATGGGCATTGAGCACGGTGACCTCGTGGCAATCTCCGCCTGCGGAGAAGATGCCGAGGAAACAATCCGGAACATCGGACTGCTGTTGCATGAAGACATTGACGATGTTTTCAATCCAATGCATTCCGACAATTTCCAGACTGCACTTGCATAGGCAAGCCATAGAAAACATGTTCTGATAACCGAAAGATCTCATGTCTTTCGGTTTTGTTTTTTCAGACACCCCTGAAACAAAACCTGTCTTTTATATCTCATTACGGTTTAATGTGTTCGGATGATCGTCATCCTAACACAATCCTAATAATCGCCTCATTGTCTCTTAACATATGAAATGCACATTAAAGAAAAAGGAGATGCTAAATGTCATTAATCAGAGCATGGTCATCGTATAAACTTGCTGAAGTTTGCATAATTGCTGCAACCTGCCTCACCCTTACGGGATGCGGTGGATCTGAAAAGAAAACTGCCACCCCGGAAAAAGTGGTAATCGCAACTTCGGGATCCGACACGATGGTAAACCTTGCCCAGATGTGGGCGGAGGAATACCAGAAAGTGAATCCCGCAGTAACCGTGGAAGTCGCCGGAGGTGGTTCGGGCGTTGGCATCCGGGACCTGATTCAGGGTGTCATAACTATTGCCAATACCAGCCGTGAGATGGAATCCGCGGAAAGAGAACAGGCAAAACAGAAGACAGGGAAGGAACCTGTAGAATTCGTGGTGGCCTACGACGCCCTGGCAATTTATGCCAACATGAAGAACCCGATAGACACGATCACCATGGACGACCTCGCTGGAATTTACGGAGAGAATGGACCAATAGAGAAATGGTCACAGCTCGGCATCGATATGAAAGCTATCGAAGCCAATGACGAAATTGTCAGGATCAGCCGCCAGAACAGTTCCGGTACATATGCTTACTTCCGCGAACATGTTCTGAACAAAAAAGATTTCAAGATGGGTTCAAAAGACATGTCCGGCTCAAAGGATGTAGTCGAACTGGTTACAAAAACAGCTGGAGCCATAGGCTACAGCGGCATGGGCTACCATACCGACCATGTCAAATTTGTAAAAGTCGCCGCAAAGAAAGGTGAACCGGGTTACGAACCTTCATTGGACAACGTGCTAAGCAAAAAATACCCACTTGCCCGCTCACTCCTCATGTTCACACTGGGCCAGCCGGATACGACAACAAAGGCTTATATAGATTGGATACTTTCACCGGCAGGCCAGGAAATAGTGAAAAAATCCGGCTACGTCCCAGTGGCAAATGTGAAGAAATAAAAAGATGACGGCAGATCAAAAGACAATCCATTCTGAATCCATCTTGCATTGGCTATGGAAATGGATATGCCAAGCCAGCGAATGGATGATTGTAGGGCTCATTTACGTTTGCGGCGTTAGTGCAATAATCTTTGTCTTCAGCATATTCTATTTTGTATGGCGGGAAGGAGCCCCTTTCCTGTATGATTGTTTTGACTTTAAAAGCTTCTTTACAAGCCCCGAATGGTACCCGACATCCGTCGGAAACAAGCGTTACGGAATACTTGCGCTGCTGGCCGGAACAGGAAGCGTGACAATTGTTGCAATGCTTATCGCAGTGCCTTTCAGCCTTGGAACCGCTATTTTCATAGCCGAGTTCTGCGGGAAAAAGACCAAGGAAGGGTTAAAAATAGTAATCGAGCTCCTGGCTGCAATCCCATCTGTCGTCTGGGGTTTCATCGGCCTAATGGTGATGAATCCAATTATAGTAAAGCTCACCGGCGCCGCTATTGGCCTTAATGCACTCAATGCAGGTATCATTGTCGGACTCATGAGCGTTCCAATCATTGTATCGATTGCCGAAGATTCAATCCGCGCAGTACCGGACGGTTACATAGAAGCTGCAGAAGCTCTCGGCGCCACCCGCTGGCAGACCGTTTACAAAGTTATTCTGCCTGCCGCAAAAAACGGTCTCCTCGCGGCAATACTGCTGGGCGTTGGACGGGCTGTTGGAGAAACAATGGCCGTACTTATGGCAACCGGGCATTCCATAAATGTGCCGTTTAGCGCCGAATTTCCTTATTTTCACGCACTTGACTCAGTAAGAACGCTTACCGCCACTATCGCAGCTGAACTTGGCGAAGCGCCACGTCTCGACGCCGGCCCGGGAGGCATTTTCCCGCCTGAAGGCAGGCATTATCAAGTCCTGTTTGTAATAGGAATTGTGCTGTTTGCAATTACTTTCTTCATAAACATAACCGCCGACCTGATAGTTAAGGGCATTCGCAATAAACAATGAACACCGTAGCGAACAACTTATCAGCAGGATTGTTCACGGCAACAGAGTTGACTCGTAAAAAACTCCTGACCCAGAAAATTGTCGGGATTATATTTGGGCTGATGGTTCTACTTATCCTCATCCCTCTGATCTTGCTGGTTGGGAATCTGGTAATCAAGGCATGGCCGTCACTGACATGGGACTTCCTGACTGATGTCCCCAAGTCGGGGATGCGTGCCGGTGGAATATGGCCGGCATTCATCGGGACTTTTTATCTTGTGGTTTTTTCCCTCCTTGCCTCCGCACCCATCGGCATTCTTGCCGGAATCTACCTTAATGAATATGCCGGTAACAACTGGTTCACACGCGTGGTAAACCTGGCAGTGGTGAACCTTGCCGGAGTACCAAGCATTGTTCACTCGCTGTTCGGCGTAGGAGCCTTCGTGATTTTTGCCGGACTGGGTAAATCCGTTCTGGCCGCCTCGCTGACAATTGCCATAATGACCCTGCCAGTCATCATCGTAGCAACGAAGGAAGCTCTTTCCGCAGTGCCGATGTCATTCAGGGTAGCCTGCTGGAACGTCGGAGCAAGCAAATGGCAGACGATCCGCACAATTGTCCTGCCGAACTCTATCAGCGGAATTCTCACAGGCGTGATACTCGAAGTATGCCGTGCGGCAGGCGAGACTGCGCCCATAATGTTTACCGGCGCCGTGTTCTTCAAGCATGTCCAGCGTGGCGACCTGTTCCCATACCACCCGGGTGAACAATGCATGGCCCTGTCTTATCACCTCCACACCATTTCAACCCAGGTACCTGGCGTACCTGAACCCATGCTCTACGCAACAGCAGTGGTACTGCTCGGTTTCGTCCTCGTCTTCAACAGCTTTGCGGTTGTACTGCGCGTGTACATGAGAAACAGGAAAAAATGGTAAACAAAAACAGAATAGAAATACGTAACCTGACTGTTCGTTATGGAAAGAAAACGGCCGTGCAGGATGTTTCTCTGGACATTCCAACAAACAGTATTTTTACGATTATCGGGCCAGCCAATTCTGGCAAAACTACATTGCTGAAAAGCATAAACCGGACATTAGAACTGGAAACAGGTATTTCCGTCAGTGGCGACATATCAATAGACGGAAAAAATACCCGCAAGGAATTCAATGTCTATGAACTCAGGCGCTCGATCGGCATGGTTTTCCCGCTGCCAGTCGGGCTCCCTCTCTCCATCTACGATAACGTTGCATATGCGCCACGGATGGCCGGCACAAGAAACAAGCAGACATTGGACGTGATTGTTGAAAAATGCCTACGCCAGGCCGCACTTTGGGATGAAGTTAAAGATCGTCTTCAGAATCTGGGAACCATGCTTTCAGGCGGACAACAACAGCGCCTTACAATAGCACGTGCCCTATCGCACAGTCCCGAAATCCTCTGCCTGGACGAGTTCTCAATTGCCATTGACCCGGTAACAACCATGCGAATAGAAGATGTTCTCGTTCAGCTGAAGAAAGAAATGACCATAATACTGGTGACAAACCTGGTCCAGCAGGCACGGCGCCTTGGTGATATGACCTGCTTCATGAACAAAGGCCAGGTTGTCCAGGTCGACACCACGGAAAAGATGTTTTCCGACAATCCCGGCAACCAGTTGACTTACGACTACGTACGCGGAGTCTTCGGATGAACTATTCCACAAGAAATGAAATTCGGATATTGCACCACAAAGGACACGAAACATTGAAAGAAGAAGGGGGAAATACTGGAAGCGCAAGCCTTCGTGATCTTCGTGGTAAAAAGTATTAGACATGAAACAGAATACAAATATAAGCATTGAGACGGACAACCTGAGCCTATGGTACGGTAAATTTCAGGCCCTGTTCGATGTCTCCTCGCGTATCAAGCACGGAATGATCACCGCCCTGATCGGACCATCCGGCTGCGGCAAAACCACCCTGCTCCGCTGCTTCAACCGCATGAACGAACGCTTTTCAAGCGTAGGGATTCAGGGCCAGGTTCGTATCATGGGCAAGAATATCTACGATGCGGATGTCTCCCTGATCGAACTCCGCAAAACAGTAGGCATGGTCTTCCAGAGACCGAACCCAATGCCCCTCTCGATTTACGATAATGTGGCATTCGGTCTTAGGATTCACAGCCCGCACGGCAAAATAAGCAGGGCCAAGGAAGCCGAAGCAGTTGAAAAGGCTCTTCAGGAAGTTTTCCTGTTCGATCAGGTCAAGGATCATCTGGATAAACGCGGCACGGGCCTGCCGCTTGAACAACAGCAGAAACTCTGCATTGCCAGGCTCCTTCCGCTCAAGCCAACAATCCTGCTCATGGACGAACCCTGCTCAGCACTTGATGCGGAGGCAACGGAAGCGGTCGAAGACCTTCTGCGCCGTCTCAAGGAGAAGTTCACAATCGTCATTGTAACCCACAACATGGCGCAGGCCCGCAGGATAAGCGATGAATGTATTTACATGCTGAAGGGAAATCTCATTGAACATAACAAAACCGCAGAACTGTTCGTGAGACCCAGGGATAAAAGAACAGAAGAATATATAGAAGGAAGATACGGTTGATATATTTAAAGGAGAAATAAAAATGAGCAAACAATTCGACCAGGATCTTAACAGCCTGAAGGAAAAACTTCTGACCATGGCAGCCACGGCAGAAAAAATGATCCACGATACATTACAAACACTCGTCAAGCGGGACCTCAATCTCTTCGATCCCGTGAAAGAAGCAGAGGATAAAATGGATATACTCCAGAGGGAGATCGACGAGGAAACAGTCAGGATGATCAGCATATACACGCCTGTTGCTTCAGACCTGCGACTCCTGCTAATGACCACAAAAATCTCGGCCGAACTGGAACGTATAGGCGACAAGGCAATGGATATTGGCTTTTACACAAAAAACATGCTGAAAGAACCTCCCTTAAAGCCCCTAGTGGATCTGCCTCGCATGGCTGAAGAGTCTATAGGGATGCTCAAGAAAGCCATGGACGCCTATACTGATGCATCCACGGCTGGCGCGATTGAAGTTATAAGAATGGACGATGAAGTTGACAACCTGCATGACCAGCTCTTCCGTGAACTAATGACCTATGTTCTTTCGGATCCAAAAACCATCAACCGAGTTCTGGAGCTTATCCTTATATCAAGAGCCTTCGAGAGGATCGCGGACCATTCGGTCAACATATCGGAAGACGTTTTCTACATGGTCAAAGGCCAGGATATCCGCCATATTAAGAATATTGGAGAAATCATCCCCGGCTAGAACACTTTTTGGAATAAAAAATAATAGTGCTTTTTAATGCCCGGTCATGTAAAAGACTCGGCATGAACTTGAGAAAATTACTCGGACATGACGATAAATTCTTTGATCTTCTGGAATCCAGCGCTCGCCAGGCTCAAAGCAGCGTTCAACTTCTTGTAACGACGCTTAAGAATCCTGAAACAACTCCTTCGCTCGACGAATTCGTGCAGGCAAGACGCAAGGACAAGAAGATAACAGAAGAAATAACCGAAGAGCTGTGCAAAACATTCGTAACTCCACTCGAACGTGAAGATATCGAAGCATTATCCATCGCCCTGTATAAAATCCCGAAAACGGTGGAGAAATTCAGCGAGAAATTTATTCTCTGCCACAACCATATCAAAGAAGTTGATTTCACAAGACAGCTGAAGCTCCTCCAACAAACAACAGAAACAGTTGCAGAAATGGTCAAGAAACTTCGAGAAAGAGTCCATCTTGAAAAAATGAAGGACCAGAACAGCCGCCTTCATTACCTGGAAGGCGAGGCTGACAAATTGATGCTGGAGCTGATAAAAGAACTTTACAGCGGCGTACATGATCCTTTGAAGGTTATAATTATTCTGGATCTCTACGAAACACTCGAACGTATCATTGACCGCTGCAGGGATGCCGGAAATGTTATTTTCCAGATCGTCCTCAAATATTCATAAACAAAACAAACTGGATGTCTTTGTAAATGTTGCTTGTATTGATAGTTTTCTTAATAGCTCTTGCATTTGAATATATCAACGGTTTTCATGATACGGCTAACTCGATAGCAACGACAGTTTCCACCAAAGTCCTGACCCCACGGCAGGCAGTCATTCTGGCCGCAACCTTTAACCTTATTGGCGCATTAGTTGGTGTTTCAGTAGCAACCACCATAGGAAAAGGGCTCGTTGACACCTGTTTTGTCACAATCCACACAATCGTCTGCGCCCTTCTCTCTGCAATAATATGGAATCTGCTGACATGGTGGCTGGGACTCCCTTCGAGTTCAAGCCATGCCCTTATCGGGGGCTTGTGCGGAGCAACGCTTGCATCGGCAGACGGGAATTGGAGCGTTATCAAGTGGTCTGTGGTCAACGCAAATTCAGGTAAGATGGAAGGGCTGTGGCACAAGGTGGTAATACCAATGTTCACGTCTCCAACCCTAGGCTTCTTCGTCGGTTTCATCATAATGGGC
>MHBM01000221.1:0-18502 GCA_001804885.1 Lentisphaerae bacterium RIFOXYA12_FULL_48_11 | reverse complement strand
ATTACATTAAAGAAACTCACTCCTCGGCTGATCAATGCAATCTTCGGCAAACTACAGCTTGTCAGCGCATCATGGATGGGATTCAGCCATGGAACAAATGACGCACAGAAAACCATGGGCATCATCGCCCTGATATTGTTTACAGCAACTAAGGACGGCACTTTCTCAAATATCCCCGACTTCCTGCACTTCCTCAGAACACCCGAATTCAAAGTTGCTACATGGGTCAAAGTCGTGTGCGCTCTTACCATGGCGTCAGGCACAGCCGCTGGAGGATGGCGAATCATCAGGACCCTCGGCCACAAAATGGTACGGCTTCAGCCGATTCATGGATTTGCAGCAGAAACCACGGCAGCAACAATAATACAAATCGCCAGTCACTGGGGTATTCCCCTTTCCACAACACATATTATATCAACATCCATTATGGGTGTCGGAGCAGTCAAACGTTTAAGCGCAGTTAAATGGGGAATCGTCGGAAGAATCGTCTGGGCATGGGTCTTAACTCTGCCAGTCACCTCCCTTCTAGGATATTGGATGCGAAAAGGCTGCCTGTTACTTAATTTCTGAATGGATTTCGATAAACCTTAAAACAGTTTTGGCAGGGTGGAGCCGCCGGACTCGCCTTTTCTCACGGACGGCGCGCCCGGCGGTCGCGCCCTACTTTTGGTCGTTGCCAAAGGATTGCCTTAAAGAAAGGAACTGATATGAACAAAAGTGAAACAACACGACGTAATATTCTTCAAGGTATAGCCGGCGGCACAGCCATTCTGGCCGTAGGAAACCTTGGCAGCAGTAAACTTATCGCACAGGAGGTGACAGTGAAACACGCAAAACTAAAGGGCCGCATAAAGCAAAGCGTTTCAAAATGGTGTTATGGCAAAATCCCGATGAAGGATTTCTGCAAGGCCTGCGTTGAGATGGGCATCGGCGGAGTCGACCTCGTCGGTCCCGGCGACTGGCCAACCTTGAAAGAATTTGGCCTTATCGGCACATGCACTCCATCCCACGGTCTTACCGTCGGACTCAATCGCAAGGAGAATCACGAGGAATGCCTGAAGAAAATACGAGAAGCCATCGAAAAGACATCAGAAGCAGGTTACCCGAACGTCATCTGCTTCCCCGGCAATCGCAACGGGATCTCTGACGAAGAAGGTGCCGCAAACTGTATTGAAGCTTTGAAGAAAGTCGTCGGCTTAGCCGAGGAAAAGAAAGTTACACTTATCATGGAACTCCTGAACTCCAAAGTGAATCACAAGGATTACCAGGCCGACCATACCAACTGGGCAGTTGATATCTGCAAGAAAGTCGGCAGTCCCCGTATGAAAGTACTCTACGACATCTACCACATGCAGATCATGGAAGGTGACATCATCCGCACGATGAAGGAAAACATCGAGTATATCGGCCACATCCATACGGGTGGAAATCCCGGCCGTAATGAGATCGATGATTCACAGGAAATCAACTACAAGGCAATCATGATGGCACTCACTGAAACAAAATACGATGGCTGGGTTGCCCATGAATTCGTCCCAAAACGTGACCCATTAACATCCTTGAAACAGGCTGTCGAAATCTGTGATGTTTAACTGATATATCCGAACTAGATGTCCCTGGCGCGGTTCTACCCGCCCAGGGGCATTTCCATGAATACACGTGCGCTTCTTGACTTTCCAGTTCTGCTCCAGTATTTTCCAACAGATAAAACAGAACGGCACCATTTGACATCGGAGGGGTGGCAGAGCCCGGTTGAATGCGCATGACTCGCCACGTCAGTCCGGTTTTGCCGGACTAAGTGGTCGCTTGTCACCGCGCTTCGCGTGTGTGACGACGCGAAAATCATGAAGATTGATACATATGGCTTTTATTGTTTATATTATTCGCAGCGAATCCAAGGGGATGTTTTACAAAGGCTTTTGTGAAGACTTCGACGACAGACTGCGTGCTCATAATGCAGGGCGGGTAAGGAGTACAAAGAATGGGCGACCATGGCACGAGCATTATGTCGAGAAGTTGGCTGATAAGACTGAAGCTTTGAAGCGAGAAAAGTATTTCAAGTCCAGGTCGGGATATCGCTGGTTGAAAAACAAAGGTATAATTTGAAGCCGGAGGGGTGGCAGAGCCCGGTTGAATGCGCATGACTCGAAATCATAGACGACGTTTTTCTGAAACGCCTGCAAACATTGGCGTTCCTGCGCTAAAGCCTTGTAACAGAACATTATCCCGCTGTGCGAAATCTGGCGGATGCGGCCACTCGCGGACAGACATTTCCCCGTATGACTATCAATTTTGGTGACATTTGGTGACACGGGAGGATATCTTCATAAAAGAATACTGCTTTTAATAACATACGAGTACAAGGACTAAACATGCGGAAACCGTCTTGGAAAAGAATCAAATGGAACGGCAGGCCAATTATAGTTGCGTATCCTCCAACACTCCGCAAACTGGATTACGAGTACGACATTGCCGAACTCCCTGACGACTCGGCAACAGGCCGTCCTGACGTGGAAAGTTACATATGCGAGCATGACATAAACAAACTGTGGTTCAAAAACATCCTGAGCCATGGGCTCACATTTGAAATTCTTGGTGAATCACTGGACGGGCACTCTTTGCTCCCTTCGGCAATGTGGACAAACAAAAAAGGAGAGTGTTATGACGACAAAGCCATCATTGAACACGATGGGAAAACGATTTCTGTCCGCATCAAAGTCCGCAAACCAGATTTATGCGAACTCGACGAACTGCGGCGACACGAAATCCTTTACACACACGCGAAAGCTAAGAAAGCATTTCTTGCAAAGCCATCTACAGAACTGGCTTTCATAATAAAAGATGATTTTGTCAGAATCTTATTTAATGGCACTGAATGGCACATGAAATGTGATGCTGGTGCCCGTTACTTGAACGAACTTCTGCATAACCCCGATAAAGTGTTTCGATCAAAAGAGTTGATCAATCGACTTTCAGGCAACGCTAGGGGTAGCAAAACGTTACATGAGGAAAAAGATACCCAAACAAACGAGAATAAGGAATCTGCATCTGATTCGGGAAACAGCGACCCTTCCATAGAAAAGACCGCAAGAAAGTACGCGAAGCAACTGCAGAACTACATTAACGAACGGGCACATCTCGAAAAAGAACAGCAGGATAGCGGTAAAGACAACAGCATTCTCGTTGGAACACTGGACAATAATATTGAGGCATTACGTAAAGAAGTAGGCAAATATTACAATAAATACGGAAAACTACGTCGGAAGAGTTTGGAAGACAATAAAGGCCCAAGCATTCGAAGAGCAATAGATCGATTCCTGAAAAGGCTCATCAAGTATCCCCCAAAAAGGAAAGCCGCTGATATGCTAAAAACGCATATAAGGAAATATATAAGTTACGGAGCTTCATGCACTTATAATCAAGTATATGACTTGAACTGGAAATAACAAAGAAGTCAATTCCTGACCTACAGTGAGTCAAGTTTTGTCCTGCTTCCTCATGTGTAAAGTTTAAGCGACAATATCGTCGCCAAACATTTACAAAAGGAACAGGACAGCATGTTAGCAAGATCGATCACAGGCCGAGCCAGACAGGGACTCGGCCTCCAAGTAGAAGAGGTCGTCGCCCAAGCAAGGGCCGCCGGCCTTAACTTAACACCAGGGCGCCTACGTAACATTGAGTGCGGCCGTACGGCACCACAACCAGAGGAAAAAACATTCCTCTCCCAGCTATATGGGATCTCAACGTTTGAACTCTTCGCGGAGGGCAAACAATAATATGAGTTTTTACACAATTCATGAACTCTCTTCTGAACTTCATGTTTCAGATCGCTCCGTACGGCGCTTGGTTAAAGATGGATTAATCCCTGTCTACCGTGTGTCGTCAAAGCTGTTGCGCTTCAAGATGGATGAGGTCTCTCTTGCCTTATCCCGTGTCAGAATCCCAGCAAGATCGGAGGCGAAGATAAACGGAGGAGAAAAAATATGATCGTTCCATGTAACGGACCTAAGCAAAAGATAATGGAGCAGCAGTAATGAAACAGTCAGAAAACGCGCCCAGCGCGATGGAGAAGCAGAGCATGAGCAGTATCGAAATTAAAGAGTCAGCAACGCCCAGAACAGGGATCCCCAGCATCTCAGGCAGCGAGGCAATCACGATTAAAACACCAGCACCAGCGACTACTGGCGAAGGCAGTCTTAGCGTTGGAATCACTGATGCCGGGATGCGGGAAGCAGGCGAGCAGCCATGCACCGAGACCACAAGTTCGGATACTTCTATTCAAGTGTGCCTGACTACTCATCAAAAGCCAGATTCCTCTCCGATAGACAGGATTGCAGAAACCACCCGCCGGAAAGATGGCCATTGGGGCATAGGCATTGATTCATTCCTGGAGCTACTGGAAGGTGTTCAGAAAAAAAACGAATACGTGGGCACACATCAAGAATCAGGAGAACGGAACTGGACCGCATGCTGCCCTGCCCACAATGACCACGATCCGAGCTTAAGCGTAAAAGAATGCCTGGACGGCAAAATCCTCGTAAAATGTTTTGCCGGATGCACGTACGAAGAGATTCTGTTATCGCTGGAATTGAGGCCGGGCGATCTAGGCCCCACGAAGCCAGCCGAGAAGCAAATCTTAAAAACATACAATTACACCGACGCCGAAGGGAACCTGGCATTCCAAGTCGTTCGCTACGAACCGAAAGATTTTCGTCAACGGCGACCAGATGGCAAAGGCGGCTGGATCTGGAAAATGACGGGAATTAACAGAGTTCTATACCGCTTACCTGAAGTAATTAAGGCCATTGCCGCGGGCGACCCGATCTACGTGGTCGAAGGTGAAAAAGACGCAGATGCGCTTGCAGTATTAGGTTTCTGTGCAACTTGTAACTCCGGCGGCGCTGGTAAATGGGAACCGCAATATACAGCAGCCTTGACTAATGCAGATGTTGTCATAATTCCAGACAAGGATGATCCCGGCTCAAAACATGCCGCGATGGTTGCTCACGCACTGCACGAAAAAGCAAAGTCTGTTAAGATTGTCGCGCTGCCAGATCGCGGGGGCACGATCGTAAAAGACGCCTTCGACTGGATTAAGGCAGGAGGAACCGGAGAGGAATTGAGGGAACTTTGCCTCAACGCACCCTTGATACAGGATTCCGGCGACGACACAAAATACATTCAGGCAGAGTTTTTCAAACTATGGCAACAAAAAAATCTGTCGGCCCCAGACAGATATAAAGGAATGGCAGAAATTGTGTTGAAATATTTGAGTAAACTTGGAAGGTTTTTCTTCAACATGGGAGAGAAAGTACATTCTTCTGTGATGTTCTTTGATTCCAGGAAGAAAATACTTCTTCAGCTTGCATCAGACCGATTTCAATCCTGGTTGGCTACATATACCGGCCTTAGCCGCGTCGAACAGGCATATAAGGTTATTCTCGCTGCACTCCAGGATGAGGCGCTAACAGGATCGACTACAACAGGGATCGTTCCTGAGAAATACTGGGCAATGAGACCTGGCGCCATATACCTGTCGAATGGTGATGGAAGTATGGTGCGAATTAAGGCCATGGAAATTCAAACTATCGACAATGGGACCGACGACGTGCTCTTTGCCGAGGGATATACACTAAAACCATGGAAACTCTGTGAGCCGAGAGATCCGTTCAAGTCGTGCTCTCTGTTCTCGGGCATGCAGTCATTGGCTCCACATGCATTGGACCTCATTCGCTTGTGGTTCCTGTCACTTTTCTCAAATCAACGGTGCAAGCCCCCTCTCGTGGTAGCCGGAGTTGTAGGTAGTGGCAAGACAAGATTAATAGTGGGGATCTTTGAACTACTCGGGATTCGAACACGAGTAAGCAAAGTTACGACCCAGGGAGAAAATGATTTCTGGGCAGAAATTAATGAGAGCGGTCTTGTTTGCTTCGACAATGTAGATACTAAGATTGATTGGTTGCCTGATGCCGTAGCTGCAGCCGCGACAGGAGTAGGACGAGACAAAAGAAAACTCTACACTGACTCAACCATTACAGAGCAAAAGGCAAACTCCTGGACGGTACTAACCAGTTCAAATCCAACTTTTGCAAGCGATCCAGGCCTCGCTGACAGAGTGCTGGTTATCAGACTTGAACGACGGATTGGCGAGACCGCAGAGGCTACGCTGACAGCCGAAATTGCGGATAACCGGGACGCAGCGCTATCCTGGGTTGCAAACACCCTATCGCACACCTTGGCTGATACGGCGCCGACCCCTGTCTGTATAAACCAACGGCATCCTGATTTTGCCGCCTTCGCGGTACGATTAGGACGGGCACTCGGACGCGAGAAGCAGGCTATCGAGGCCTTGCAGACTGCTGAACTTGATAAAGCGCAGTTCAATCTTGAAAACGACAATTTTGCAGTTGCGCTAATGGCTTTCTTGAATTTAGAGCCAAATAGGTCATTCAAAGGTACTGCGAACGACATAGCCCAGAAAGTAACGATCAGCGGATCATCGATGACCTACTCTTGGACTCCGATAAAAATTGGCAAGCACTTGGCCAAAATTTGGCCTCATCTTGAGTCGGTATTGCAGGCAACTAAGGAAATTGGGCACTCTGGATTCACGATGTACTCCTTCAAACTACCGTAAGATGGTGAGGATGGTGAAGATAAAGGGCCTGTTTTGTAAAGTCCCTATATAAAATTAGTATAGGACTTTATGAAAACAGGGGGTCCATCCTCACCATCCTCACCACGTAAGTCGGCAAGGAGGTATGTTTTATGTGTATAAGGCAAAAGGTACCCCGGTAACTGGGAAAGTGTGCATCATAAAGGCTCCATGGGCACGACGGTAACCTGGAACGATAATACCGGGTAACAATGAAAAACAGGTACGAAACGTAAGAAAAAGGAGATCGAATGAGCAGTATAACAGGAACAAAGGAATGGGCAGGCAAAAACATCAATATTCAGACCGGTTGCGAACACGAATGCAGGTATTGTTATGCCAAATCGATGGCACTCAGGTTCAGTAGAGTCGAGGCCTGTAATTGGAAAACAACGATTATCGACAGAAAAAAGGTCGAGAAAGGGTATAGCAAGTATAAAGGAACAGTAATGTTTCCTTCAACCCACGACATTACACCGGCAAACGTTGAGGAGTGCCTGGTGGTGCTTGATAAACTGCTTAGATCCGGCAACCGTGTCTTAATTGTCAGCAAGCCTCATCTGGATTGCGTTAAGCTCCTCTGCCAGAAACTCAGCGATTACAAGACACAGATCCTCTTCCGGTTCACCATTGGCTCTGCAGATGACGAACTGCTCTCGTACTGGGAACCAATGGCCCCTAAATTCAATGAGCGGATTGCATCATTAGAGCATGCCTTCACGCAGGGATTCCAGACCAGTGTTTCAAGTGAGCCTATGCTAGATCGGCACATTGATATCGTCATTGATAAAGCTCGACCGTTCGTGACTGATGCAATCTGGCTTGGGGCGGCAAATAGGTTGGCAAATATAATACCCAGGAACTGCCCGGGAGATCAGGAAGCACTCCGCAAGGCAGCGGAACTCAAACAGTTAATCGATACCACGTACATACACGGGCTGTATGCGCGGTACAAGGAAGATCCTATCATTAAATGGAAAGACACTTTAAAAAAGGTATTAGGGATTCCAGCATCGGAGGAACCTGGCTTGGACCAGTAAGATCCCTACAACCGGAGAGACAAGCTCCTAATGGTTCTTTGCGACCTGGAACGCCATCACAGCTCATGCCGAGTTTCAAGTATCACGCTTTCAGCATGGCTGGGCTCCCCCAACCCAGTTACTCGATGGCCGGCTGCGGGAAGACGGTATTGAAGAGTTTCTCGAAGACTTTGAACTCTGTATTTAGGGCTTTGGCCAACTCAAGAATCTCTTTCGATGTCAACTTCTTGTCTCCGGACATACATTGCCCCATAATTTCTGTGAGTCCTTGGCACAATCGGAGCTGGCCTGCCCAAACGATAAGACTTTGTTTTCTCGCGGCATCAAGAATCTTCTGGCGCCATTCGTCCTGAATTTCCGCTTGAATGCGCCTTAATACGTCTGTCCATTTACCGGTAGTTTGCCAGTTATGAACAGTACCGTACGGAACTCTCAATTCCCGTGCAATATCAGGCAACCTGGTGCCCTGGAAATAGAGCTGGAGGGCTTCCTGCTTAACCTGCGGAGGGTATATTCTGCAAGCCATGGTTTCGATACCTCCATATGCGGGTCATCGCATCAGGAATAAAATCCAAGACTGATCCAACTTGTTATATAATGATGTTTATTCGACCAGAGCGGCTTGTGTATTTTTCTGGATGCAACATCCGGTCAAGACCAATAAACTCATCCGCGATCTGTTCTTTCATCTCCTGCATAACATCTAATGTCAGCTCCGACACTAAATGGGTCGTATAGATTTGCGCGAGGGCAAGCATCTCTGCTTGGTGATTCTTGGAATACCCCGGTTCATGCGACTCGTCGAGTTCCTTAGCTGCCCATGCCAGGCTTTCCTTCGTCTCATGCTCTGCAATAATAATGTTATCAGTCCCGTCTTCTGTAGCAGGTGTACTAAACATTTATCCATTCCTCGTTTGTGTGGTTTCTTTGAGCTGCCGGGCACCAGTAAATACAGATGCTTTAACCGACAATCTCCCATTAACTTTCGACATAAATAGTATACCACCAAATGTAGCCAAAGTCAAGCAAAAAATGCCGACTTTTTGACATATACAACACCACTTAAATGACTATATATCAACAGTTTACACCTTCACGCCAAGCATGCCAGCGCCATGGCATTTTCCACCCTTGACAGGGCAGTTTTTGAGGGTGGTTTTTGCCTGGTTTCCAGACCTTATCTGACCTTGGCAATTCTTGCATGAGCTCGCCACAACCAGTTGCAAAGGGTCATGATTTTGTTCGTACGCTCAGAAATAAAAGGCAGCTTCGGAGAAATCCGCGGCTGACCTTTTTTGTGGCATCCGGCAGCAGCGAAGTCATCTCGATCCGGAAATCTGTGGTGGAGACTTCATCAACATATCAAACGGACTGGTCGCAGGATTCCGCATAACCGGACTGGCATAATTGGTTAAAGGGCGAGGCTGCAAATATTGGACGGAAAAAACGTATAGGCTTGTCCTGTAAGAAAATAGACCATGATCAGCGGATCGATGGAAGGGGTCGGGATGGCAAGCCACCAACTTGACTTCCATTCCCATATACATCACAATGCCGCCACTGTCGTGGTCGCCGTACTGGTCGCAAATCTGGTCTCCGACTCCGCAAAAGACAAGTTGTCATATAAGATAGTTCGCCTCGGATAGGAAAATGACACAAATCGGACAATGCTTGCTCTGTGAACAAACCTCTGCATTACAGCACAGCCACATCATTCCGAAATTTGTGAGTGACTGGCAGAAGAAATCTTCAGCCACTGGTTACATCAGAAACGCCAAAGCGATCAATAAGCGATTTCAAGACGGCGATAAGGAATTTTGGCTCTGTCGTAATTGCGAGCAGATATTCTGCTCCTGGGAAGCACCTACGGCTCAACACATTTTTCAGCCATGCAACCGGCGCGATACCAGACCATATGCTTACGGCTCATGGCTGCTCAAATTCGCTACATCAGTATCATGGCGCTCGGTTCATCACCTACTCTCAATGGATCGAGATCAGTTTCAAGCAGGCGACGCGATTTTGGTGCAAGACGCACTACGTTCATGGCGGGAATTCCTTCTCGGATACCGGCCTAACCCTGGAGTATTCGAACAACACATGATCCTATTCGATTTAATTGGATCAATGGCTGACGTGGACTCCATCGATCTTCCTGGAAACTTCAACCGTTTCCTAGTGCGCGGAACCTACATTAACATAGCACACGCGAAAGGACACCCATTGTTTGTGTTTTCGAAGATGGGGCGAATGTGTGTCCTTGGATTCATTGGGATTAAATCCCCCCACCATTGGAAAGGAACCAAACTACACGTCAATAATGGACATATTGGAGGAGACGTAGTAATACCAGTGGAGTTTCTCGGATATCTGAAATCTCGAGCGGAGAAACTGCAGTCTGAGTACGGAGCCATGTCCGAAAAGCAACGTAAACTGATCAGACAGGATTATGACAACAAAACTGAATGCGCAATTGATTCGGAACTTTTCGAAGCGACACTTGCCGATATTGAAATGTTTGGAAAAGAGAGAACTTTCAAGTATTCGTAATGATACAAGGCGAACAATCGCCTAACCGGACGTTAGACAGTAGAGAAATCAATTCACACCCGTAAGGAGATATTTTACAATGGACATTCCAAGGATCTTCAACATTACTGAAAGTGCTCATCGCATCCACAACCCGTTCACACACGAAAAACTCGCTATTCTTGGCGCGGCGTTGCGTCTGGAACCGGGGACCCGTGTCCTCGACCTCGGCAGCGGCTCGGGCGAGATGCTGTGCACCTGGGCACGCGATTACAGAATCATTGGCACTGGTATCGACATGAGCCAATTGTTCTCCGATCAAGCGAAGCGCCGCGCTGAAGAACTCAGTGTTGCCGGCCAAGTCGAGTTCATCCACGGCGACGCTGCCGGCTACGTAGCCGTCGAAAAGGTCGGTGTGGCAGCCTGTCTCGGCGCCACGTGGATCGGCGGGGGAGTCGTCGGCACCATCGAACTTCTGGCGAAAAGCCTCCGTACGGGAGGGATCATCATCATCGGCGAGCCCTATTGGTTGCAGTTACCGCCGACAGAAGACGTTACCAAGGGTTGCCATGCCGGTTCGATATCCGACTTTCTCATGCTTCCAGAATTGCTCGCGTCTTTCGGCAAACTCAACTACGACGTCGTGGAAATGGTTCTGGCAGACCAAAACGGCTGGGACAGATATGAGGCGGCCAAGTGGCTCACAATGCGCCGATGGCTCGAAGCGAATCCCGATGACGACTTTGCCAAAGAAGTTCGTGCCCAACTGACCTCGGAACCCGGCCGCTATGCCGCGTACACGCGTGAGTACTTGGGCTGGGGGGTGTTCGCGCTGATGGCGCGGTGATGAGGAGGTTTCTGGGTGAATCAGAAAATGGGAAGGATCTTGCCTAACAATCGGCTCGCCGGAGACTGACCCAGTAGGCCAGTCCCGTACATGCGGGTCCGCATACATTCATGAAAGGAGATTTCCGCGACCATGACCTGGCATCTCTATGTCGTTCGTACCGTCAAGGATTCCCTGTATGCCGGCATCGCCACGAATGTCAGACGTCGCTATCAAGAGCATGTGAGCGGCAGCCGTAAGTCCGCCAAGTTCCTGCGTGCGAACCCGCCAAAGAAACTCATTTTCAAGTGCCGCATCGGTTCCCGCTCGCTGGCACTGAAGGTGGAGTATCGGTTCAAGCAACTATCCAAGTGCAACAAGGAGGCAATCATCAGAACTGGCAGCCTTCACTTTGACCGGAAGTCAGGCGAGATTCAGCGGTGAGATAGGAATCAATATGAGGGTGGTTTTTTGCCTGGGTTGCCTGGTTTCCGGGGATCTGGGGAGGCCTGGCTAAAGTCAAAAAATCGCTCCTTGTTTCCATGATACACCCACCTTATCATTCTTTAAATGAAGACCAAGCATAACAATCCTCTGGTCAAAGGTAAGTCTTCACAAATAGCACCCCTCTTTTTATCGATTCTTTTCGCTTCATATTCCCTCGCGTATAGTGGCGGCCTAGGTGTTGTAAAGAACGTTGTCAGCGGAGACACCGTAGAGATTTCGGACTTCGTCAATCCCAGAAAAACCTTTACGACTCATATCAACGGAATAGATGCCCCGGAACCTGGTCAACCATTCTTCAATGAATCCAAAACATTTCTTGAAAAACTTATTTTAGGAAGAACTGTAAAGAATACTGATTCTGGATTATTCTGCGAAGGAGCACCGGTACATGAAATCATGGTCGAACAGGGCTATGCTTGGGTCTACAAAGATAACATCAAAAATGACTCTTATACACGAAATAAACTTGTATCTGGTGAGAGCAAAGCCAGAACAGATAAAAAAGGGCTTTGGGCAACTGGAAACCCCGTATCTCCGGGGGAATACAGACGCTCCGAAGAAGAACGCAAGCATGACGAGAGAAGTAAACGACAACTACTAGCCTACGAACTAGATCGAAAGGCCCGTGTCAAAGCAGAGGAACAAGAACGACAGGATCTTGAGAAGTATGAGACTGCGCAAATTGCAAAAGGCTTAGTCAAGTACATGGATTTCTGGCTCACGCCTGAACAGCGCGACCAGTATATCGAGAAAATTAGGAAAAAGAGAGTAGCTGAAGAGGAAACTCGAATTGAGCGCGCCAGAGAAGCAGAGCGTCAGCGCCTGGCACAAATACAATACGAAGTCGAACAAACGGCAAAAGGCTTGATAAAGTATAACGGCAACTGGGTGACGCCGGAACAGAAGCACCTTGCAGAAGAATCGCTCGTAAAGGCTAAGCAAGACCAGAAAATAGTGCATCCCCCGAAAGGTCCAAGTACCGTTGCCTCTAGGATTCCAGTTTCTGGTCCGAGTTTGGCTAGTACCGGCATGAGAGTCGCTCCAATCACGAGGAGCCAAGAGTGGCAAGAACTTCATCTCGATCATTTTCGGATTTTCCATAAGGGGTGTTCAGAGCTTGCGGATAAGACAGGAAAGTACCTTGAAGACAGATTCAAAGCTATGACTAAGAAACTAGATATAGTGACTGGACTGGACCTCCTTTGGTACGGCCAAAATAGCGTTAAACTATACATCTACCCTTCACAACAGGAATTGGTTGAGGAACTAAAACTCCCAAAGTGGGCCGCAGGTTGTGCCAATTATGAAACTAGAACGATTTATTCCATAGAAGATGAGGATGACATCAAACGGATTGTCACCCACGAACTCGGCCATCTTCTCTTTGCCGATATGATAAATAAAAAGTTTATTATAGGATGGATTGACGAAGGTATGGCGAGATGGCTTGAACCTGAGGAAGGCAGAGCTGCCAGAAAACAGAGCTTAGCCGCCGCCAAACAGAAAAACAGTCTTCTCAGCTTGAATGAACTGACAAGCATGCGCAACTACCAGGCACTAAGCAGTACTAAAGCACAATTTTTTTACGCTCAGTCTGAGCGCCTCATAGATGTTCTCATGCAGGCGTCTGACTTCGTCACCTTCCAGGGCTTCTGCATTCATATTCAGAATGGATCTGACTTTGCCACCGCTTTTGCCATCTTCTATTCCCCGAAGTTTCGCACGCTGGAGGGATTGAACCAGGCCTGGCTTGATTCTATGTAAAGCGGGAGCCTGCTATATTTTCTAAGCCATTACGGAAGTTGTATCTATTACTTCATCCGTACAACAATTACCCACTTCCTTGAATTTCTCGGCTTGTTTTCATATCCCAGCTTTTGATTATTTTCGGTATTCCTCCCAGTAATAATGGATTTCGACCAAGTCCGTTATTAAAAAGGAAAGTAATGCTTCGACCAAGCGTTACACTACGGGGCGGGGATGGACGCATCTCCGCCCCTATTTCTTCCATCTCTTTCCATGAATTTCTGAACTTGCCCCTGTTTTTTCCATCCACTCAAGAACAGGTTCTAATGCCGAGGCAGACGCTGTAGAATGTCCCATTCCTTTAACATCAAAGAACTTGTACCGGAACCCTGCTTGAAGCCATTCCTGACTGGTAGTTAGAATTTTCTGGTAATTGGAATCCTTATCTCCGGATATGACATCCCATTTGTGTTTTTTGCGAACACCTGTTTGAGTATCATTCAAATTTAATCCGGGAAAATGCCCTGCACCCTTGCTGCTAGGAAGATAGCTTTGGGCGGCATGACTAATCGAACCCGAGAAGTATTCAGGATATATCATGTGACACATCATTGCCATATGTCCTCCGCCTGATGTTCCACCGACAAAAACTCGTGATTCATCAATTCGGCATTGCTGCTTTATTGTAGCGAGACTATCAATTGCCAAGGCTATACGTCTCCAGCTGGATTCGTTATTTGATGTTTTATCCGGGCTGATCATAATCAACCTGTGTCGATCCATTAAGTCCTGATAATCCTTGCCTGGCTTCATGCCTCCATCACCAGGCTGAATATGAAGGTATACCCCGTATGCAACAGCACCAGTGTAGTTGGTCGGTATATATACAACCATGCTGTGATTACTTGGCGTATAACCGACACATTCTTCAGGAGATATACGATTTGCATATTCCCAGGTTTTAGAAACGTTACCTTCTTTATATGCCTTATAAATACGCTGCGGTACATACCCTTTGAAATAATCGTTCAGGACTGGAAACATATGAACAGTCAGTTGAGTAACGAACACCTTACCCTTTTCGAGATTTAGATTTGAATACCGGATCAGCTCGGCGACATATTGCTTATCTTTTCCACTCAGGTCAGTTGTCCGAATAGTGATTACCGGCCCACTTCGAGTTTTTAGAATAATATTTGAACTTGAATGACTGACGCAGACTGCATCAATCTTTGATCCCGTTGAGGAGGTCCATATTCTATAAGTGTCGAGCTCTTCTGCTGACGCCACATGAATAGACAGAAGCCACACAATTACCAAGGTTAAGCTGTGAATATTTCTAATAGGAATCATTTAACCTGTACTACTTCCTCTTCATTGCAGAGAACGATGTTCATGTACCTCGGCGTGGCTACGCGCCGTAGAGTTCCATACGATATTGGTTTTTTTCGGGTCTATTTACCGGGCAAACCTGGTTCTGTTGCTGTCTCTGTCGATCCCAACACATTATCACTGTACTCTCTCTGCCCTGGAGGAATGCTCTTGTCCAGAATCAACTCCTTGAGTGGACGTTGACGGGGCTTGGCAGATAGAGGTGCTTTCTGCGCCACCACGATCGCGCTGGTGACCTTCTTTCCCTGAGGTGACCTCCTGATTAACCGAGAGCCTGTTTCAGACCGATCCGAGTAAGATGCCGCATCCTTCTCCACACAAAAATACCCATCGATCCAGTCCGTTTTTTCTGGCGTCCCTGATAGATACGCCCACCCTACTGTCATCAGGCAATCCAGACTCTTGTAACCACGGTTCCAGTTGGACAGATCATAGAAAATCCATCCGGCATCCTGGAAATACACTTCGATGAATGCATGGCCGCTATCCTTGCCTATGAACTTGGCGTCCACCATCTCGGCTGGGATGCCAATCCGACGAAGCATGGAACAAGCAAGACGGGACATGGGCGTACAACTTCCCTGTCTTTGTGCCAAAGCCTCGTCTGAACTCTTCTGCCCCTTCACAAACTTGATGTTATCGTTAATCCAGTCACAAACACCTTCAACCACTTCTTCAGCGTTACGGGATCTTTTTACGATCAAGTCGCAGATGGGTTTGAGGTCTGGGTTATTGGGGTTGATTCCTTCTTTCTCGTCAGCACCTAGCGAACTGGAAAATCGTTTCAGCGCACCATCGGCATAAGGTAATTTTGCCGCAGTGTAGAGTGTGTTGAAACAAGTTAGTTCCACATCCATTATCTGCTCAACGGTAATCTTGCCTGCCTTGGGTGCATTCCATGTCATCTGGTAATAGCGACGCGGCTGTCCGCGGTTGTCTGCTGTAATATCCGTTTTGTCTGGTTGCTCGCTGTAAGTGAAGCGAGACGACTTTACGAGTTGCCAGTTGGTCTCCCCCCAGAAGCTCATTAGCGCGGGAAGTGCCGCAACGGTGGGTTTACCCTGTTGGGCTACGACCTCATAGTGACGGACGATGCGCAGCTTGCGTTGACATGACTTATCTTGCAAGGCAAAGGTCTCTGCGGACACATTCCACACCAAAGATACAACAAACACACAAATCCCGATAGTATACCTGATCATATCCAATCTCCTTTCTTAACAGAGGCCAATCTGAATAGGGGGAAGTCTCTCAGCCATCCCCACCCATACCACCTTTAAGGTATTATTTACAACATCATCACCAGTACCGCCAATACCAAGAAGAAGCTCCCCAACAAGACCTTACTGACCACAACGTTCTTCTTGCTCCATTCCAATAAAGTCGGGGTACGAAGGCCAAAATAAGTCAGGATAAAGACAACAACCAGCGGCAGGATAAACATCAGGTTGTAGAGTAATAAATAGCCCCACGCCTTTGACATACCGCTCTTGGCCATAACAACCAGCGTTGGAACATACATTTGTCCGGTACAGACACTTTCCAGCGCCGTTACAAGGACCCCTATGACAATTCCACCCACGACAAGACTTCTTACACTTATCCCCTCCTTCATTATCGCGTGGATTCTTCTTTTGATTCCCTCAGGTAACTGAAGCGCGACATCATTAGGATTACCCGTCATTCTGTACCTGTATGCATCCCTGAACGACATAAGGGCAAAGATACCCAACACGGCTATCATGCCGATATCTATGATGTGCCGCATCATTGGAAAGCCTGAGAACAGGTGCAGGGTTCTTAGAAGACCAAATCCCAGCGCCGTATAAGTCAGAAATGACGCCAGGCAGAAGGAAATGCCCATTAACATCAATCCCCTGCCCTTTACTTTGGCAACAGCCAATAGGCTCATAAAAAAGACCAAGGACGCTATGGCACAGGGATTAAGACCGTCAAGGAATCCCGCTGTCATCACTATAGGCTCGGTAAACTTCTCCAGCTTGTCCGCAACAGCACCATCCCTGATTTCAATGACTTCAGGGGCTTTCCAGCCCGTTTCCTGTCGCTCTGCAATACATTCATCCATCTGCTTGAGAAGGTTTGCCTTGATGGCGTCGAAACCGTTAAACACATACTTGTAGTCCACGACCATCATTACCGGCTTGTTACTTACGATATTGAGCTTCTCCTGGTAAGTGGCAAGGCGGATGACATTGGACTTAACCCCAACATCATAGTTGTTGATTGTAAAGAAACCTTCGAATCTTTCTTGAAGGTCCGGCATAACCTGATTCTTGACCCGGAAACAATCAGCACAGCCAGCCTCATAGAAGTAATCAATGACGACCGGAGATGAAGCAGTAATATTACTTTCAGCGGCAAAGCATGGAAGGACGGTACTGATAAAAAGAACTGTTGCGAATGCATATTTCTGGATAGACACCATAGGCGGAACATACTACTTTTCAGTGAGTTACAACAGAACAAAATGAGTGCTTTTCAAGCCGTTTCCAGCTATTCTTTTTAGGATTATTATGAAATATAAAATCATCATAATTCTGTTCTTAACTACAGTCGTTCTCGTATTGTCAGAGGAAGCAAAGGCTGGCAAAATTGAAGTAGTCGGTCAGGCCAGTATTGACTTCGGTAAATACCCTGCGGCAGAAAAGAAGGTTGCTACGTATACAATACGCAATGTTGGTAATGACGTTCTTAAGATAATTAATATCAGGAAGACCTGTGGATGTGCCTCGGCAACTTGCAACAAGCAGGAATTAAGGCCAAAAGAAGATGCAATAGTTGAGGTTATTATTCTCCCCAATAGTATATTTGGATCATACATCAAGAACACATACGTAGAGAGTTCTGATCCCGGAAACAGGTTCTTATGTCTTGGATTGTCGGGAAATGCTATTCCACTGGTGGCAATCATACCAGGTGATACAATTCACGTTGGAAGAATCGCAACTAACACCTGCTGGGCACAATCTATAGAGCTCAAAGCAAACAATCCTGATGTCAAACTGGGAGAACCGGTAACACAAAGTAATTACCCTATTAAAACAATCATCGAATGTACCGGCCAGAAAACAACGGCATATAAGCTTCATTTGTCACTCACGGCAACAAACTCATCAGGTGATCTCCAATGCCTGATACTGATTCCAGTTATTACACCCACGAACAATCCAACATTAAAAGTAAATATCTCAGGCAAGATAGGCACTGAACTTATAGCAACACCCGGAATTTTCCGTCTTGCAGTTTCCGATACCCCAGTACGTCGAAACATAACTTTAAAAGTTCTTGGAGAGAAAACCTACGTACTGAATCCAAGTGAAGTTATACCACCAAAACATATAGGGATATCATGCGAGGCCAAACAAAATTCCGACGGGCACTGTATTGATATTGCTGTTACATTTAGTCCTGAATTTACAAAAGAACTTTACGCCGAAGAAACGCTCGTACTTGCATTTTCGCTTCCGGGTATTTCGTCTGCAACTCTAATCTGCAAATCTAAGAAATAAGACACTTTCCATTCAAACCTGGAAAGACTACCAGAAAGTTCCGGAGGCCGACCTCGTCAGAATCCAGGATCTCATCAGAAATCTTAGAGAAAATGTCGTTCAACCAGGCCATGCAGATCATCATGGCAAGAGAACCACAGTAATCATAAAAATGGAAAATCTTATGACACCAGAGGGGAAATCAACAGTCACGCAATGCTTGCCGCACCTGCGTTGCCGGCATCCCATCGTAATCAGCCGCTCCAGCCCTATGACCGCCTCGGCAATCAATTACGAT
>MHBM01000220.1:7434-8103 GCA_001804885.1 Lentisphaerae bacterium RIFOXYA12_FULL_48_11 | reverse complement strand
CTTTACGATTCTTATACGGCAATAAATCGTAATCCTACGGACGTTGAGCTGGTTATGTTCGGGCAGGTCAATTCGGAGCATTGCCGCCATAAGATCTTTAATGCTGACTGGATAATAGACGGCGAAAAAAAGGATATGTCGCTGTTCCAAATGATTAAGAACACCCATGCTCAGCACCCTGAAGGGACCCTTGTTGCCTACAAGGACAATTCTGGCGTTGTGGCCGGGTTCCCGGACGAATGGTTCCATGTCAGACGTGATGGCAGTAATATTTATGCTTACGAAACGACACAGATGGATATCCTGATGAAGGTGGAGACTCATAACCATCCAACCGCTATCTCACCTTATCCAGGGGCGGCTACAGGGGTTGGTGGTGAGATCCGGGATGAAAGTGCTACTGGCATTGGGGGTAAGAGCAAGGCGGGCCTCTGCGGTTTCATGGTTTCCAATCTTCGTATTCCAGGTTTCATGATGCCATGGGAAAAAGATTATGCCGAGTTTCCTTCCAGACTTGCAACGCCGCTGGAAATAATGACAGAAGGTCCGATTGGTGGCGCAGGATTTGGTAATGAATTCGGACGGCCAAATCTGTTTGGACTCTTCAAAACATACGAGCAGAAATACAATGGTCGTTATCGCGGATATCATAAACCCATCATGGTTGCC
>MHBM01000220.1:0-7354 GCA_001804885.1 Lentisphaerae bacterium RIFOXYA12_FULL_48_11 | reverse complement strand
TTGGCGGCGGGGCTGCTTCTTCCATGGATACCGGGAGTAATGCCCTTGATCTTGATTTCAACTCGGTTCAGCGTGACAACGCTGAAATGCAGAGGCGTTGCCAGGAAGTGATAGATGCCTGCATTGCGCTGGGGAAGGATAATCCGATTCTAAGCATTCATGACATCGGCGCCGGAGGTCTTTCCAATGGATGTCCCGAACTTGTCTCCGAGACTGGAGGCAAGTTTCATCTCCGCAGGATTCACAATGAAGACAAGTCCATGAGCCCTATGGAAATATGGTGCTGCGAAGCACAAGAAAGGTACGTCCTGGCTGTTGCGGAAGAATCACTCGAAGGTTTCCTGAAGCTATGCAGGAGGGAGCGATGTCCTGTGGCTGTTGTCGGAGAGGTGACGGCTGATAACCACCTTTCGCTTGAAGACGAACATTTCAAAAACAAGCCTATTGACATCGACATCCGTGTCATTCTTGGCAAAGCACCGAAAATGCTTCGCGATGTGAAACATTCTTCGGAAACACATCAGCCGTTTGATTTTAAAGCGATACATGTCAAGGAAGCCGTCGAACGTGTTCTTCATTTACCGGCGGTCGCCAACAAGACATTTCTTATAACGATTGCGGATAGAAGTGTTACAGGAATGGTGTCGCGGGACCAGATGGTGGGCCCATACCAGACTCCTGTCGCGGATGCGGCCGTAACGATTACTTCCTATAAGGCCAGTACAGGTGAAGTAATGACAATGGGTGAGAGGACCAGTTTGGCAATCGTCTCGCCTTCTGCTTCGGGCCGGATGGCTGTTGCCGAGGCTATTACCAATATTGCCGGTACAAATATCGGTAAAATAGGTGATATCAAGCTTTCAGCCAATTGGATGTGTGCATGTTCTGAAGAAGGTGAAGATGCAGGTCTTTTTGACACTGTTCGTGCCGTCGGCATGGACCTGTGTCCTCAGATCGGTGTTTCTATTCCTGTAGGCAAAGATTCGCTTTCTATGCGTACTCTTTGGGACAATGCGTACGGCAAGAAGGAAAAGATGACTGCACCGCTCAGCCTGGTCGTTTCCGCTTTTGCACCGGTTAAAGACGTGAGGAAAACGGTGACGCCTGACTTTAAACCCAAAGATTCCAAGTTAATACTCGTTGATTTAGGGCATGGCCGGAACCGGCTTGGATGTTCAGCTCTTGCGCAGGTATATAACCAGGTGGGCGGTGGTGTTCCTGATGTTGATAAGCCCTTGGAACTTGTAAGTTTTTTTAATGCAATGCAGGAGTTGGTGGATGCTGGTCTCCTTCTTGCATATCATGACAGATCCGATGGAGGTTTGCTTGCAACTCTCTCCGAAATGTGTTTCGGGGGCAGGATTGGGGCTAAAATTGACCTTTCTGCTCTTGGTAAAGACCCAATCTCAATCCTGTTTGCTGAAGAACTTGGTGCAGTTGTTCAGGTGGAGAGTCATTCTGTAGGTAAGGCGGAAAATATCCTGAAGAAGTACGGGCTCAAAGATATTGCGTGTCTGATTGGTTCCATACACAAAACAGGTGAATTGGAATTCATTTTTGAAGGTAAAGAATTCCTTCGGGAACATGTTTCCAAGCTGAACCGGACCTGGTCTGAGCTTACGTATCATATGCAGGCACGTCGTGATAACCCGGAATGTGCAAAGCAGGAATTCGATAACCTGCTTGACGAGAAAGATCCAGGCATGAATTTCAAAGTTACTGATGATTGCAGTCAGCCTGTAAACATTTCTTCTCGTCGGCCAAGAATGGCAATATTGCGTGAGCAGGGAGTGAATGGCCATGTCGAGATGGCGTCAGCGTTTGACCGGGCTGGATTTGAGAGCGTCGATGTTCATATGACGGACCTTCTAGGCGGTTATGCAAACCTCTCTGATTTTGAAGGTCTGGTTGCGTGTGGCGGTTTCTCGTATGGAGATGTTCTCGGCGCCGGTTCAGGCTGGGCACGGTGTGTCCTCTATAATGAACGGCTGAAAGAAATGTTTGCGAAATTCTTTTCCAGGGAAGAGACCTTTACCCTTGGGGTTTGTAATGGATGCCAGATGGTCTCGCAGTTGAAAGATATTATTCCCGGTGCTGAACACTGGCCGGCATTCACCAAGAACAAATCCCAGCAGTTCGAGGCTAGGTATGTAACTGTCGAGGTTATTTCTTCTCCATCTATTTTCTTCAAAGGTATGGAAGGGTCGCGGCTCGGTATCCCTGTGGCTCATGGGGAAGGTTATGCAAATTTTGAAGTCACGGGATCGTTTAATAAGGTTTTGGATAACAAGCTTCTGGCCCTTAGATTCGTCGACAATTATGGTAAGCCCACGGAGCGATATCCTTTTAATCCCAACGGTTCTTGTCAGGGGTTAACCGGTGTAACCACTACAGATGGACGGGTCACCATTATGATGCCGCATCCTGAACGTGGATTTAGATCATTGCAGATGTCTTACAGGCCTGAGAAATTATTTGATGGGGAGGCTGGTCCATGGCTCAGGATGTTTCAGAACGCCAGAAAGTTTGCCCGAAGTTAGCGTCTACTATTGCGTGATTTTGTTTGTGGAATTACGTTTTTTGCTGGTTCTTTTACGGTGGCTTCTGCCTGTTTGGGATAAGTGAAAACGAACTTGCGGTATTTAGCATTTGCAAGGGCACGACTGATATCCTTTATCATTGATTCGTTCGTGTTTTTCTGAATCAATATTCTTATTACCGTATCGGGTTTTGCGCCTGCAGATTTCAGTTTCCCCGGCAGTTCTTCGGGTTTTACAGGTTTTCCTTCGAATGTAAGTTTCTTTTCAATTGAGACCATGACCTGCAATGTGTCGCTATCCTCGCCTGCCGCGATGGTTTCTGTGATGGATGACCAGGTGATAAGTGCGCATACAGCCATGCAGAATTCGGCAATTCTAACTGTGATTCTCATTTCAATTATTACCTCTTGTCGAAAGATAATCACGAACGTATTCGGCGGCACCTTCTTCTATCGACATGAATGGCACCGTGTATCCCGCAGCTCTCAGCTTTGTCATATCTGCCTGGGTGTAATACTGGTACTTGTCTCGTATTTCAAGAGGCATTTCGACAAAATTTATTTTTGGAGGACGATTCATCGCTGAGAAAACAGCTTTTGCAAGGTCAACCCATGTCCTGGCATTTCCTGTTCCGCAGTTGAAAATTCCTGATACTTTCCTGTTCTTTTCAAGGAAAAGTGTGACTTTCACGGCATCTTCTACGTAAACGAAATCCCGCACCTGTTCGCCATCGCGATATTCAGGCTCGTATGACTTGAAGAGCTTCAGTTCACCGCTTTGCAATATCTGGTCGTATGCTTTGTTGATGACCGAGCGCATTTCACCCTTATGGTCCTCGTGCGGTCCATAGACATTGAAATATTTCAGGCCGGCTATACGATCCAGTACCCTGTTTTCGAGAGCCCATAGGTCAAACAACTGCTTGGAGCGTCCGTAGAGATTTAATGGTTTCAGCTTTGGGGTAAGATTATTGTCGTCAGAGTAGCCCAGGCTGCCGTCCCCATAGGTTGCGGCACTTGAGGCATAGATGAACCGGACATCATTGTGCAAACACCATTCACAGAGCTGGCGTGTGTAAATGAAGTTGTTGTCCACAAGGTATTCTTCATTTGTTTCAGTCGTTGAGCTGCAGGCGCCCATGTGAAAGACTGCGTCAACGCTCTTTGTTCTTCCCGAATTGAATTGTTTCCTGAATTCATTTATTCCCAGAAAATCCCGGAACCTTATGGCTTGAAGGTTCTTCTCTTTGATTTTATCGGAACCAATATCATCGACGACTACAACATCCGAGAGCCCTTTTCTATTGAGAGCCTTGACAATGTTGCATCCTATAAATCCAGCTCCGCCTGTAACTATGTAACGCCTTGACATCAGTTTAAACCTGTCGTTCTGTTTTAAAACATTTTTCCTGTTACTTGCCGGCTATTACCTGCTTCTTTATTTTTTCGATAACGTTTGTCGTCGAACGGCCTGGCACCATGGGCGCCAGCACCACTTTGCCGCCATGTTTCTCAACGACGTCCCTGCCGCTTACGTAATGTGCCCAGTCTTCACCTTTAACCAGTACATCTGGAATAATCTTTGAAATAAGTTTGGCTGGTTCGGGTTCGTTGAAGATGACTACATAATCCACGGCTTCCAGCGCGGCAAGGACATGAGCACGATCCTGCTGGGGTACAAGCGGGCGCAGTTTCCCCTTGATTTTACGTACTGATGAATCTGAATTCAGGCCGACAACAAGAGCATTACCCTGATTTCGTGCAAAAGCAAGGTAGTTGACATGTCCCGCATGGAGGATGTCGAAACACCCGTTTGTGAAAACGAGTTTCCGGCCTTTGGCTCTGAGCTTTTTCCGCTCTTTGTGCATTTGTGCGGCTGACAGTATTTTTGTTTTCGTTTTTCTCATATCTTTCTCATTAAAGATTAACACAGATTAGATCATGTTGTTAAGGAAAAGTATTTTGTGAAGTTAAGGTCAAAACTAAGTGCTTTATTGCCTGTGGTCATGATATTTGCCGGGACGGTAATATTCTGTCTGCTGGAATGATGCAGGAGAAATCCTGCAGAAGCTTGCAGATGAAGACCGCGTTGGCAGGAGAATCTGCTTGGCCAGGTTTTCCCAGGCTTACTCAAACATGAAAGTGCCGAAGTTATGGATGTCGTGGAATGTTCCGCGAACGGTGTTTGACCATGCCCAGAGCGACCGGGGTTTCTGGTCATAATCGATGCGGTACATGTTTGTACGCCATGTTGTCCCGGCGACCGGAGGTACGTTCCTGAGCCCTTTCATGAGAGTGAATGGAATATAAATTTCGGCCATCCATCCCTTTACTTCAGACATCGCCTTTTTATTCCCTCCCCGAATGGAGGTTTTGACTTCTGTCCTTCGGTCTCCTTCAAAATGCCACGGGAGCCAACCAAAGAATGTACCTTTGTGATTTGGGACAAGTATTGGAAGCTGACGGCCTAATGGTGAGGCTTCGTATTCGAAATATAACTCCTGGCTTTTCTCCGGCCATAAGAAAACTTCCACCACATCCTGCTTGTAAAGATCATCAAAATCGCTGGTCATGTTGCAGGTCAGCTTCTTGTCGGTACAGTCGAACAAAAAATACATTCCTGTAGCGGAGTAGAGTGCCTTGACTTTTGTCGGGTACTGTAGCTTTCCTTCGCCGAGCCTGGAAAGCGTTTGCCATTGTGCTTTCTTCCAGGCGTTGGATTTGCCGCTGCCGGTTATCTTGAAATCCTTAACCCTGTCGATTTTCAACGCAGGTCGCATATGCTTCATACTGAAAACCATGTGTGGAAATATGGCACCGATGAACGCTGATGAATATTCGGCGTTCATCGGTGGCTGTTAAGGTTCTATTTCGCTTTTCCCTGTTTGGCCACAGCTTCCTGTGCCTTCTTTATTGCTTCCGGATCGCCGAGGTAATAATTCTTGATTGGCTTGAGGTTGTCATCAAGTTCGTACACAAGAGGAACCCCGGTAGGAATATTAAGGCTGATAATATCCTTGTCGGATATGTTATCAAGATACTTTACCAGTGCGCGCAGGCTGTTTCCGTGGGCAGCAATAATAACGTGCTTTCCTGATTTTACTGTTGGTGCAATTGTTTCATGCCAGAGCGGAAGGAATCTGGCGACTGTATCTTTAAGACATTCCGTCGTAGGTGTTTCTTTCTCGCTGAGATCTGCATAGCGGCGATCGTGACCGGGATAACGTTCGTCATTCTTGTCAAGAGGAGGGGGCGGAATATCGTAACTGCGTCGCCATACAAGAACCTGGTCATCTCCATACTTTGCAGCTGTTTCAGACTTGTTTAATCCCTGGAGTCCGCCATAGTGGCGTTCATTGAGACGCCATGAACGGACAACAGGAACCCAGAGAAGGTCCATTTTGTCCATTGCCAGCCAGAGAGTTCTTATTGCCCGTTTCAGTACTGAAGTGTATGCGATATCGAAGGTGAGGCCTTCCTTCTTCATTAAATCGCCGGCAGCCCCGGCTTCCTGCAAACCTTTCTCGGAAAGATCAACATCCGTCCAGCCGGTGAAACGATTTTCCTTGTTCCATGTACTCTCGCCATGTCGCAGTAATACTAATTTATGCATAAGTTTCTGGTCCTTTCAATTAACCACACGTGTCTTCCATTCCGCAAACGGACTCCGGCATGAAGATGCGGTAAAGTATTTACTTGTTATGTCGTCGTCAAGAAGGGAATATTCCAGACATTATGAAAGACATTTACAGAACAGTGCTTGTGTTTTTCGCTTTGTCGGTCGCCGGCTTCGCGCAGGCCGAGAATGTTCCGCAGGCTGTGCAGGATGCGTTCAGAAGGACTGAATCGATTTGCCGCGATGTTGAGAAAGTCAGGTGTTTAAAGTTCGAGAAGAAAATTAATACAGAAGTCCAGTCCAGGGCGGATTTTAATGGATTTGTAAAAAAATCAATCGATGAACAGTATGGTAAGGATGAATCTGTATGGTTTGTTAAGGCACTTGTCAGAATTGGCGCGCTTGAAAAGGAGATGGATTTGACTGAAACGCTGCTCAAAATCCTCGAAGGACAGGCAGCGGCTCATTATGACCCTGAAACAAAGAAATGTTACCTTCTGATAACCGACATGAATGCAATGATGCTGGACATGGTGCTGTCACATGAGCTGTATCATGCACTGCAGGATCAGCATTTCAATCTGTACGATTTCGTTATCAAAGATAAAGAAGCTGTACGAGATAACGGGGATGCGACGGCCGGCAAAGAATGTCTCATTGAAGGCGATGCTACTTACGTGATGACGGCCTGGATGCTTTTGAAACAGGCAGGATTAAAAGACGCTGCCGCGCTCGATCCGATGGTGTCTATGGCCATTAATATGCAGGGTGCCATGGATTATGACACCATGCTGAACATGACGGAAACCATGGCTGATGCGTCTCTAGGTGGACTTGCGACCTCAATCAAGGAAATGAAAGACATGCCCAGGTATTTCATGGAAAATCTGTATTCCGTTTATATGCAGGGTGCCATGATGGTCAATTTTCTGAAGACGAAGGGTGGATGGACTGCGGTTAATGAACTTTACAAGAATCCTCCGCAATCGACGGAACAAGTCCTGCACCCTGAGAAGCTGATTGGCAAGAGGGATATCCCTGTTAATGTAAGGATGACTGAATTGAATCAGATTCTTCCCGGAAAATGGGTGATAAAAGAAGAAGATGTTATGGGTGAGTTAGGCATAAGAATTCTCCTTTCTATCTGGGCAGATAAGGACGTCAAGGATCCTGTGGCTATTTCTACCGCCTCGGCTGGA
>MHBM01000219.1:6195-7422 GCA_001804885.1 Lentisphaerae bacterium RIFOXYA12_FULL_48_11 | reverse complement strand
CCTCCCCGTTCAAATGGGACATCGAGGTTAGGGTCAAGCGAGGATACGTATCCGGAGGTCCCCCAGCGACACCGGAGAACGATGTCATCATGACGGTGACACGCTATACAGTCGATCGCAACTGATGAGGGCTCAAGTGAAGAAAAGACATGCTTTTACACTGACCGAAGTCATGATTGCCGCAGCCATCACCACACTGGTGTTGGCCTCGGTATGCGCCCTGCTCATCGGCATGCTGAGAACATGGAACGCATACTCAGCCAATCTCGATCTTAGCATCCAGAGTCGACTCCTGCGCGAGCGTCTGCTACACGGAATCCAGGGTGAATTCGGCCTGCGTCATGCAGACAGAAACTCGATCATCTATGCAACTAATTACCTGCAGTTCCAGGATTCCGAGAGTTCCGACCATTTCATAATTATTTTCCAGACGAACCAACCCTTACGCATACAAAATGCAGCCGGCTCCAATGTATTCTCTACTCATTCAGATATCCTGCTTAAGTCGTCTGCGGTGACCCTGGCCAGCAACGTCCTGATCATGGACCTGGTACTTTCAATAAACGATGGCCGAAAAATCTGGACTCAATCGCAGCAGATAAGGACCTACCTTCTAAATGACTAGAACTCAAAACCATGCTGGGTTTGCGCTCATGGCTGCCATGTTGCTGATCCTTTTGGTCACGATGATCGCCGGCTTTTTTCTCTACTCCGCCAAGAACAGCCTCACCCTCGTTCGTAACAGAGAGGACTCCGACCAGACGCTACTGGATGCCCAGTCCGGGATGGAACGGACAAAGCATGAAATCTACCAGGCGTTCCTTATCAACAGCGCCTCCGGATCATCCGCCCTCAGCTGGTTCAACACCTGGTCCCCGAATTCCATCGGCACCAACCCCGTGTACCACCTCACCAACGCTCTGGACATCAATCAGTCTACGGTATCCGTCTGGCTCTCAAGCGTGGTCATCACGAACGACACCACATCAACGTATGCGGAGGTCACCCTCATTTCCCGGGCTATTCACTTGTACGAACGGAAGATCCAGGAACGGATGCGGATTGACGCTCCTGGTTCGCCAATCTTCGATTATGCTTTCTTCGTCGATCACGCTCTGGGGCTGGATGGAAAGGGAAACAAGTTAACCGTGAGCGGTAACGTGCGCGGGAACGCGAATATCACGTTCAGCTCATCGCCAGGGGTCAACGGTACGGCCTATGCCGCCG
>MHBM01000219.1:0-6189 GCA_001804885.1 Lentisphaerae bacterium RIFOXYA12_FULL_48_11 | reverse complement strand
TCACCGGTCCAAGGAATGCCTGGACATTGGCGCAGTACTTCTCGTCGGCAACAACCAGGGCGCCTCCGGCCGACCCGACCTCCACCGGCGGAACAACATGGATGATGGGCTACAATCCTGCCGCTGCAACGAACTGCATCCTTGTCCCAACATTAAACATGCCCGTAGTGGGGAACCTGACTCAATATGTTGCAACCGCCGTAAGTCACGGAGGAATGATCAGACAGGGAACTTCCACGATTGTATCCAACTCCTATTCCGGCCCAGGTCCCGACGGCCTGACCGGTACAGCTGATGACGGTTGCCTGATCCTGGATGGCTCGGTCACGGCAATCACGATCGAAGGGCCGGTTGTCATAACCGGGGATGTAATCATTCTCGGTCAGGTCTCTGGGCAGGGTTGCCTCCATGCGGGACGAAATATCCATATTGTGAACGATCTGACCTACATCAATCCACCGGTCTGGCCGAAACCGGACACCGACCCCAACACGACCGCCAATGCAAATCGAATCGATGACCTGCTCGTCCTCGTGGCAAAAGGCAATATCGTAATTGGCAACTATACAAGCTCCACGTGGTCCAACAGCGTGTCGGGCCTCATGACTGCGGCGGACGCCGTTGTCCCCTGCGCATCGGACCCTTCAGATGCACCGCTCGGCTATGACAGCGACAACAATCCCGACAATGGCTACTGGTTTGACGGCCGCTATTATCTCAACGAAGCCAACGGCGGCCAGCGTTTAAGCGGTGTTGGTACAAACACCGTGCCGCGCCGGTATTTCGATTCTTCACTGGCAAACGCCACGGTAAACGCCCTGGCCTCTACGGAGGTGCTAGCAATAGACGCCGTGTTGTTCAGCAACCATGCGATTATCGGACTTCTGGGAAAGAACGGGAGAACCACCCCTATAAACGGTGCCATGGTATGCCGGGACGAGATGATTACTTTCAATGGAACCCTGCTCTTAAACTGGGATATACGGATGGGATCACAATCTCTTGATGCCGTCCCTCTGGACTATCTTCCCACAATTTCGGGCAGCAGCAATGCATTTACGCGAACATGGCGGGAGGTAAAATAGTATGAATAATAAAACATGGAAGTGGATCGGTGTTCTTGTTCTTGGACTGTCAATTTCTACCGCGCGCGCCATTACCAGCGCTGACAAGGAAGCTCAGGCAAACATCACATTACCCAAAGCAGAGCTTAGCACATCGGTCGGCCCCTCCATGGATCCACCTGCCCTCCCATCCAATCGGACTACACAGGAAAAGATCGAGGCCGCGCGTCAAGTCAGGGCCGCGCTGGACCGTCCTCTAAATGTTTCTGCCCCGGTACTCGGTAGAGAAACCACCGATGTCGCCGTCAATCCGCATCGCTACGGTAAACTGGCCCTTCCCGGAATGGCGCTTTTTTTAATAGCCATCATGCTGGTAGCCTGGGGTCTATTCAGAGCCAGACAATCAGGACAGCCTGCATCCCTTGCCGGTCCCAGTCCAATCACTGTTGCGCCCCGCCTCGAGATTGTCATCCCTGACCGGGGCGATTACCCGAGCCAGGCTAACGATAAATTTTTGAATTCCATTGTGGAAAAAGGCATTATCGCGCCAGACGAGCTAAAATCACTGGCTACACGCTTCAAGAACAACGGCTTCGCCATCCTCCTCCATCTCGCGGAGAAGGCGCCAAGTCAAAAATCGCTTCTTGGACGACTGTGGGGCGATTCGATCGGGGTTGCCTATGTGGATCCTTTAAAGACGGCCATTCAGTACGAAACGTTTTCGTTACTCACACAGGACTTCCTGGACCGTCATCCGGTATTGCCGCTCTATGAACTGTCCGGTGCGCTGACCATTGCGACCTACAACCCCACGGACACGGCTCTACTGAAAGAGCTAGAGAACCTCACCGGCAAGTTCATCAGCGCGGTCTTCGCCTTCCCTGACCAGATCGTGGCATGTCTCGCCATCGGTCGGGCCACCGTTTCCGATCTGACAAACCAGACCGCCGCACTGCCGTCCGGCTCAACAACAGTGGACGAGACCACAGGGGTTCCGACCAACCTGGCAAGCACCCAGACGATAGCCAATTTCGCCCGCGACCTGATGCTGCTCGCTCTACGAAAGAGGGCCAGCGACATTCACATTGAACCAAACGAAGAAGATGCCGTCGTGCGATTTCGCATCGACGGAATCCTGGAGCAAGTCATGCGTTTGAATCTCTCGTTCCTGCCTAACCTGGTAAACGTCCTGAAGATCAAGGCCGGCGTGGATATTGCTGATCGCCGCCGCCCGCAGGACGGCCACCTCAGCCTGGATCTCGCGGGACGTTCACTGGATTTCCGTTATTCCAGCGTACCGACGATATGCGGCGAAAAAATCGTTCTGCGCCTGCTGGGCCAGGACCAGCTGACTTCGGTTCCTGATCTCGATCAGCTGGGTTGTTCCAAATCTATTCTCGCCAACATGCGCCGTATCATCAGTTCACCTAACGGTGTTTTCTTCGTCACTGGCCCCACTGGATCCGGCAAAACGACAACGCTGTACGCGGCGCTCAAGAGCATCAACCGGCGCGGCCTCAATATCATGACCATCGAGGACCCGGTGGAATACCATCTGCCGGAAATCAACCAGGTCCAGGTCAACCCGCCAGCCGGTGTTACCTTTGCCACAGCACTCAGGGCGTTCCTGCGGCAGGATCCCGACGTAATCCTCGTGGGCGAAGTACGCGATCTTGAGACAGCAAAGGTTGCGGCTCAGGCAGCGCTCACCGGCCATCTTGTCCTCACCACCATGCACACAAACAACGCACTGCAGGCCATCACCCGCCTCATCCAGATCGGGGTCGAACCGTTCCTGGTCGCGCCGTCAATCATTGGAGTCATGGCACAGCGCCTTGTGAGGAAGCTCTGCCCCGCGTGCCGGGAGCGCTACGAATTGACATCTCAGGAGATCCAGACCCAATTCAAGTCCGACGGTAAAATAACGGTTCATGCATGGCATTCAAAAGGCTGCAAGGAATGTAACTTCACTGGATATTTCGGCCGGATTGCCATACAGGAATTGTTCGTGATCGATGACGAAACACGAGACCTGATTGCCCACAACGCCACGATCCTGGATATCAAGAAAACCGCCTTTTCAAAAGGTTTTACTACCATGCGCTATGATGGCATCAAGAAGGTACTGAGAGGGCTGACCACCTTCCAGGAAGTGGACCAATTCACTATGGAAGATGAATAGACGGAAAAGCATCTCGCAGAATCCGGCTGATTTCGTCCGTCGAATTACTCTTCAGAATGTAGCTCAAAGCTCCTGCACCCAGGCAACGCTGAATGACATCGGAATCTGCCACCATGGTCAGCATTATCACCCTGGCCGCTGGAAATTCCTTGAGCACATCGATGAGCACCTCGTCACCGTTCCGGAGCGGCATATTGATATCGAGAAGAAGCAGGTCCGGCTTGTGCTGACGGTATTGATCCAGGGCGGACTGACCATCAGCCGCCTCGCCGACAACAATCATGCCTTCCTTCTGGACCACATTCTTGAGGATATAGCGAATGTGGGATTCGTCATCCGCTATCACGACGCGTTTCTTTTCAGAAGTCATGGCATTCTGCTCCAGCATATTACTTTGGTGTTCCCGGCGGACTCAACGGAAGCCGGACATAGAAAACAGTACCGTCGCTCCCTCCTGAACTGAATCCTATTTTGCCGCCGAGATAATGTTCCGTCAAGAGTTTCATGCTATAAGTCCCCAACCCGCGTCCTGCCCCCCTGGTGGAGAAAGAACGCAGGAACACCTGAAGCTGAACGTCTTCCGTCATCACTGTGCTGTTCCGTATCCGGAATACGACAGTTTGGTTCTCTGCGTAGCAGCCCAGCGCAATCTCCATCCCGCGCGACGAAGCGTCGAAAGCATTCTTCACCATGCTGTTCAGTACATGAGACAGGATTGTTTTGTCCGACGAAAAACCGACCGGCATGGAGTCCGTGTTGACGACCAGTTTCAGGTGACGCGCCTCTCCTTCGTCCTGCCACTTTGCCAGTATGCCGCGCAGGAAATCCAGCGAATCGATCAGTTGAACAGAAACGGATAAATTATTGTTCTCCGCCATTGTCAGAAGTCTCTGGTTCTGAATCTGATCTACCAGCGTGGCGGCGGTTTTGACAAGCATACCACGGACCTCGACAGCCTGTTCGCCCTTGGCTTCTATTAACATATCGGCAAGGTCCCTGACCCCAATAGCCGTATTGGTGACATCGTGGAAGAAGAGCCTTTCAAGCATACGGAGCCGATTCGAAGCGCTGATATCCAACATCGCGCAGATCACATACTGTTCCGCGCCAAAATCAATCGCAACCGCTGTCACTTGAAGATCCAGCGCATCCCCCAACCGGGTCAAAATCCGGCATTCCTGGACATCGATGGCTTTTCGCAGGCCGGTCTCAATGGCTTTCAGACCACCGCATACCCTGCAGAAGCGCGTCATTCCGCAACCGCCTTCCTGAAGAGCATGTTGACACCCCAGAATGTCTCCCCAACGCCGGCCGTCAAGATCCTTGACATCATGGACCTTGAAGCGGTTGAGAAAGGTGTTAGTGGCAAAAACAATCTGCTTGCTTGAGTTCAGGACGAGAATGACCTCCCCTAGAGCATTGAGGACTTGCCTCAGGAACGGCTGACTCTGCCAGTCTAGTTTCTGCCGTTCAAAATGGCCCGATCCGCCAGCACTCGGAGCCGGGGCGGATCTTCGATCTCTCTCTTTGGGCAGTTCATTCATAATATCTATATCCGCGAAACGGTGCGCTTTGGAGTGCGCTGACCGGCATAGCCGGAACCAAGAAGTTAAATGGTAGGGACGAGTCGCTGACTCGTCCGTGGACGACCGGGCCGGTCGTCCCTACCAAATTACAAATCATGATCATTTTGTTTAACATCTCTTCTGTAAGAAACTAAGGGATCAAAAACGATGTCACTTGTGTTTCCATCGACCGTCTTATCTTGCGGACTCGCCAGCGGCTGACTTTGATTGAGGACACGCACCAAATCCTCGATCCGAATGGGCTTGGTAATGTAGTCATCCATTCCCATGGCCAGATAACGCTCCCGCTCTCCCTTCAACACGTTGGCTGTCATGGCAATAATCCGCGGCTGTTTGGCCTTCGGCCATCGTTTCCTGATTTCCAAGGTCGCTTGTTCGCCATCCATCTCCGGCATCTGACCATCCATAAGAATCACGTCATACGGTTGACGCTTAAGGGCCTCCAGTACTTCCAGGCCATCTACCGCAATATCCGCCCGATACCCGATCTTGCCCAGCAACCCTACCGCCACCTTCTGATTTACCTTATTGTCTTCAGCCACGAGGATACGCAAAGGGTGGCTCTGGCCCATATCCTGGCTCAGAGGTTCCACCTTCGTTAAAACTGCGGCGGACAAGTCACGATTCATGAGGCTTTCCCCCTAAGCTTGGCATCGTCTTGATTGCACTCGGCTAATATTTTTCCGGCACACTCCGGACAGAAGCCGTGAGTGAAATTGGCTTCGGTGTTGTCTCGGACATAGACTTCCACTTGCTGCCAGAACCCTTTGTCGTCACGAATCTTCTTGCACTTCGCACAGATGGGGATGAGGCCACGCAGAGTCCGTACCTCATTCAAAGCCTTCTGTAACTCGTTCACCTTGTCGGCCAGAACGGCCTGCAATTCCACCATACGCTTGCCTACCTCGATGCGGGCGCTGAGTTCGGCAGGGTCGAAAGGCTTGGCCAGGTAGTCGTTGGCTCCCGCCTCCAGCCCGGCAATGATGTCGGCCTTTTCGCCTTTGGTGGTAAGCATGATGATGTATGGCGGCCTATCGGTTTGCAGACTGCGGACCCGGCGCACAACCTCCGGCCCGTCCATTTCCGGCATCATCCAGTCTAGAATAGCCAGGCTGGGCGCATCTGGCCTTTGCAGAGCATCCCAGGCATCCCTGCCGTTCTCCGTAGCCAGTACTTCGTGGCCATGCTTCTTCAGTACCGCCAGCAGTATACTCCGCGACGTGAAGTCGTCTTCGGCAATCAGTATCTTCATGGGTTTCCCTATCCCGGCATAGCCGGAACCAAGAAGTTAAATGGTAGGGACGAGTCGCCGACTCGTCCGTGGACGACCGGGCCGGTCGTCCCTACCAACCAAATT
>MHBM01000218.1:20065-34371 GCA_001804885.1 Lentisphaerae bacterium RIFOXYA12_FULL_48_11 | reverse complement strand
GCAAGGACCCGCAACGCCTCGTTACCCATCTGGCGTGCAACTTGGAGAATCTTGTCCTTCACGGCAGGAGTGATTGCCTCTTCACCATGGTCTGTCATGTATTTGTCGCAGGATTCAAGTATTACTTCGAAGGCGCCTTTTGAATAAGCCGTTGTTACGCCTGAGACGGTGTGGAGCGTCGTCATTCTTTTTGTTTCAGATGAAAACGGGATTTCCTGCACGCGGGGGAACTGCGTATCCAGCGAAGCTTTGTCCAGCCCGGCCTTGGCGGCTGCGGTTACGAAGGCGCCTTCAGTCGGATCTCCTTTTACATGCCAGCGTCCATCATCCTTGTTTTTGAATATGATTGTGTCCGATGACAGGGTTGCCGCATGCAGAAGCAATTTGACGGTTTTTGATGGTTCAACTTCGCTATTGTCTTTGAGAAATTTGCCAACCGGTTCATAACCGGTCCCGGAAATTTCGAATACCTGTCCGCCGGCATAGATTTTCTTTGCGGTCATCTCGTCCTTGGTCAATGTGCCGGTCTTGTCGGAGCATATCACGGAAGTGCTGCCAAGAGTTTCAACGGCAGGCAGGCGGCGGACGAGCGCGTGTCGCTTTGCCATTCTCTGGAGTCCGATTGCAAGCGATATGGTGACAACAGCCGGCAGTGCCTCGGGAACAACTGCAACGGCAAGCGCGATGCCGAATATGAACATTTCAATAAAGGGCTGCCCGCGCATGATGCCGAGCATGACGATGATGAAAACCACCACGAATGCCGCGCGGGCCAGCATATGACCAACCTTGTCCAGGTTCTCCTGCAGCGGCGTTTTGCGGTTCTCCACTGATTGGAGCATCTTCGCGATTTTGCCGAACTCCGTGCTCATGCCTGTTTCGACCACAACAGCCCGGCCCCTGCCGTAAGTCACAGCCGTCCCGGCGAATGCCATGTTTACCCGGTCACCCAGACCAAGCTCCGGATTCTCCAGACTTTCAGTTTTCTTTTCTACCGGGACAGACTCTCCGGTGAGCGCAGCCTCGTCCACCTGCAGGTTGATGGCCTCTATAAGCCTTACATCGGCTGGTATTTTATTGCCGGCGCGGAGGATAATGATGTCACCGGGCACAAGATCGCGGGCCGGAATTTCAACTTCCTTTCCATCCCGTACCGCAGTTGCTGTCGGAGCAGCCATCTCGCGGAGTGCCTCGATTGCACGTTCAGCGCGATATTCTTGTACAAAACCCAGCACCACCGCAAACAGCACGATAACAGCAATGGCAATGGCCTCAATCCCGTGACCCAGGACCGCGGACAATGCAGTCGCGATAAGTAGTATGATGATAAGAACGTTCTTGAACTGCTCCAGGAGCATTGCCCATGGTGAAATTCGATCTGCGCTCTGCAGTTCGTTAGGACCTGACTCTGCCAGTCTGCGTTTTGCTTCCGTATCAGAAAGACCGCTGCCTGTATTGCTGGAAAGGTCTTTCAATGTTCCGTCTATGCTTAATTGCCACCAGTTTTTCATATATGTATGTAACTCCAGCCCGCGTAAATAGCCGAAATACGGTATTTTTGCCAGTATAATAAGCAGTGCAATTTATAAATGGGTGTAGGACAGATTTATTCGTGGTTAAGCGATAGGGAATGGTCTTTGGTAGGGACGACTCGGACGTCTTCGCTCAGAAGCTACGCCGCTCCAAGGCGAGTCGTCCTGCCATGTCGAATGACGTGGTCCACGGATGAGCGAGCCGCTCATCCCTGCCTGTTCTGTTACTGCAAAATGCGCGTCTCTTCTCCGTCTCAAACACTTCTATACAGTAACTAAACTTGAACCTACTGGACCTTGAGTTTGAAGACCCAGGCCTGCTGGCAGGGCGGCTTGCTCTGGAGATCCTCTGGTATATTAATGGAAATCCCTTTTCCTGTTTTTGCCCATTCGACAGGTTTCTCGCAGCCCAGCAGACAGATTTTACTTCCTTCCTGCGGCTGGATTGATGCTATTTCTATTTTTGCAGGCAGTGATTTCTCGTTCTCGTCAGGCAGGTAAATCGCGTAGACGTTATCGTTCTTCTTCGTGAAAACAATCTTGTCCTGCTGGTAGGGCTTCACCGGCTTGGTACCATAAATGGCTTCGTTGTTTATTTTCATCCATGCGCCGATCTCCGCAAGCCGCTCGTAGGCAACCGGGTCAAAATCACCATCCGGGCCGGGTCCGATATTCAATAGAAAATTCCCGCCCCTCGAAACAATCTTTGCAAGCAGTTGCACAATCCTGTGGGCTGATTTGTACTTGTCGCCCGGCTTGAATGACCACTGGTCACCCATGGTCATACAGGTCTCCCATGGATAGTCCAGGGGTTCCTCTGGAACTTCCTGCTCTGGAGTACGATAGTTCTCGTACTTGTCGTTTGATCCCCTGGCGACCATCAGGATGCCCGGCTGTTTCGATCGCACCATGTCCGTAAACCGCGGCCAATCCACCTTGCGTTCCGGTGAGATGCCAATCAGGTCGAACCACATAAGATCCATTTTCCCGTAGTCGCTGGCCAGTTCCTCGAGTTGTTTGTAGATGAACTCGTTCAGGCGTGCCCACTTCTCCGGATATTTCTCGGGCGAGTAATTGATATTCCGGCTGAACGGTGGAAAATAGTTCCACCAGAAATCGTTGTGATGCCAGTCGGAGATTGAATAATACGCGCCTGCCATCATGTTTTCCTTGCGGAACGCATTGAATATTTCCCTGGCAACATTTGCGCGCGGGTTTGTCCTGAAGGGGCAGGTTGGCCCGGTAATCTTGTAATCGCTCTGTTTCGTGTCAAACATGTTGAATCCGTCATGGTGCTTGGTTGTGAACACGACGTAACGCATGCCGGCCTCTTTCGCGGCCTTTGCCCACTTGTCCGGGTTGAACTTGACAGGGTTGAACGTGGTGATGAGATTCTCGTACTCTTTCACGTACTCGAAATAACTCTTGTCCGCATGTCTTTTTATCCATGCCCGGTCTTCCGGACACAGATTCCATGATTCCACAACGCCCCACTGGCTGTAGCTGCCCCAGTGCATGAACAATCCGAACTTCAAGTCCTGCCAGTCCTTCAGCTTCTGCAGAACTTCAGGTTCGGTCGGGTACTGGTAGGGTGGACGCTTGTGTTGTGCGGCAAATAATGTACTGATGTGAATGAAAGTAATTAATACTATTGCTACCATTTTATTCATAATACCTCAATTTTGGATTGCGGCGGCTTGCTTGCCAAGCCGTAGCCTTGGCGAAGGTTGGATGCCGCTTTTTTACACATAGAAAGCGCTGTCAAGCCAGCGCACTCCAAAGTATTTCATACACAAATCTAAAAGGGAAATGTTTAATCCTGTAGTTTCAAAGTTTAAGTACAGTAAGTGCTGACTGCGTTTAATCAGAGGGAATTCAGACGGCAGTAAATCGCGCCATAATCGCATTTAAATATTTATTCGTGAAATAATCATTCCTGTAGTACCGCACTGTGTGCGGTATCTTTGCTGGCTTTGGCAAGTCAGTATTGTGTATTTCGCGCGGAATAGCTTTTACGTGATCTGCCTTCGTCAAGAAACTCCGGCGTGACAAGAACATCCCCTCTGAAAAAGGCAACTGCTTGCCACGGCGTCTTGTCACGCCGTAGCTTTAGCGAAGGCGGAAGTCTTTAGACGCAGACGGGTGTGCGGTATATTCTCTGCGCTGCACAACACCGCTTAGCAACTTATTGTGTCTTGTTTCGCAACATGCATCTGCGTTAATCTGCGGTTCAATAATCTTATTTTGCAAGGAGAAGCACATGAACCTCAAAAATATCCTGGGAAGAGTTGGACTGGTTATCATCTTTATGAGCAGTATTGCAGCGGCTGTGCCCCTCGACACCGTGGTCGGCGTGGACGGCAAGATCCTGATCAGGAAAGATAAGAACGAATTGTGCGATTTCCACGCGGGCCTTTTCGATAAGAACTGGGTGATTGTTCAGGCTGGCGGTGATTTCAAGTCTGTCAAGGCCGGACAACCCGTTCGCAAACTCAACATCAAGACGCCATCCGGAAACGTGACCATTCCCGGCGTTGCCACATTCTCCGTGGAACCAAAGGGCGCCCTGAAAGCCGAGTATGTCTTTACCCCGGGTAACGATGTGCCGCTCCAGTGCCTGTATGTTTCAGCCGAGTTCAATGTTCCGACACTGGCTGGCGGCAAATGGACCGCGGGCGAGAAGACCGGGACATTCCCCGCCGACTTCAAGGAAATGAGTCTTTTCTGTGAATCAATCCAGTCCCTCAAACTCGATCTGCCTTCGGGAGAAACGATGGAACTTGCCTTCCCCGCTCCCACGATGGTGCTGCTGCAGGACAACCGAAAGTGGGGACCCAGCTTTGCCGTGCGTATCTACCGCTCGCCGGCAGGTGGGGGAATCTTCAAGAAAGATGAACCGGTCAAGATCGCTTTCACTATCAGTACAAAAGAAGGACTTGCCGTAAACTACGATGAACCCATAACGCTTGCCGCAGGCGACGAGTGGGTCCCGCTGAACCTGGACCTGGACATTGAGAAAGATTCCGCACTCGATTTCTCAAGCCAGGGCTTCCTGGATGCCCCGGCCGGAAAACTCGGCTGGATACAGGCATCCGCCGACGGGCATTTTGTTTTTGAAAAAGATCCCCGGAAAAAACCGCGCCGCTTCTATGGGGTGAACTTCTGCTTCTCGGCGCTATACCTCAGCCATGAGCAGGCCGATCAGCTTGCCGATCGTCTTGCCCGCCTCGGTTATAATACCGTACGTGTTCATCACTACGAGGGTGAACTCTGCAAAGGTCAGAAGGACTCACTCACCTTCAACCCCGAAAAGATTGACCAGTTGGACTATTTCCTCGCCGCATGTTTCAAACGCGGCATTTACGTCACCACCGACCTGTTTGTTTCGCGCCCTGTACCTCGTGCCGAGATTGGGCTGACAGGTGGCGGAAACGTCGCCATGGATGAGTACAAGGACCTTGTCCCCGCGCATGAGAAGGCCTTTGAAAATTGGAAGGCTTTTTCGCGTAACCTTCTGACGCACGTCAACCCCTATACCCAGCGCAGCTATGCAAATGAACCCGGCCTCGCCTGGATCGCGCTCATCAACGAAGGCAATCTGGGCAATTTTTTCAGCAAGCTGAAGAACGTACCCGAGTGGAACGTTGCGTGGAACAAATGGCTTGCCGGGCGGTATGCCGATCGAGAGGCGCTTGCCAAGGAGTGGGGCAGGGAATTGAAGGAAGGCGAGGATTTTACAAAAGGCAATGTCCCCATGCCGTCGAGCCTCTATGACAAGAATGTACGTGTGCGTGACGCCATTGCATTCCTCTCCTGGATGGAAAAGGACTTCTTCCGGCGTGCATCGGATTTTCTGAAGAAGGAACTCGGGGTCAAGGCGTTGCTTACCAACATGAGCTGTTGGACGAATCATGCGACCGACCAGGATGCGCGTTCAACATTTGATTTTGTGGATGATCACTTCTATGTGGATCATCCTCATTTTATAGAGCATCCGTGGCGGCTGCCGAGCAGGTGCGATAACAACAGCCCAATCGCAGGTGGCGCAACTGGCGGACGGCACTGTTCTTTTACCCGGCTACTGGGCAAGCCGTTCACCATCACCGAGTACAATTACTCTGCGCCGGGCCGTTTCCGTGGAGTTGGTGGTATTCTTACGGGAACACTGGGTGCATTGCAGGACTGGGATGGCATATGGCGGTTTGGATATAGCCACAGCCGCGATAATATTTTCAAAGCCAGCGCCATGAATTATTTTGACATGGCCACCGATCCGCTTGGCCAGGCCGCCGAACGTGCGAGCATGTGCCTCTTCCTGCGTGGTGACATCCAGCCGGCACCGGATCTGTATGTTGTTAATCTGAATACGGAGAAAATCAGCCGCCAGCCGAAGATTCCAAACCTTGCACCCAACTGGCACTGGATGGCCTGGCTTGCGCGCATTGGGACGAAATGCACAACGGGCGAAACTGAACCGCATACGGTGGAGTTCCAGGGCGGTGCAGGCAAAGCCGAGACGCTGGCAAATGTCGATCCATACAAAGCTGATGCGACGACATTGCTCAGGAAATTGTCACAGGGTAATGCAAGTGATCCCGCGAAAAAGATCTTCTGCAGTGTGAACGGCGAAGTCACCATTGATGCACAGAAGGACACATTGCTGTTGGACACCGGGCGTACCGCAGGCGGTTATGCTCCCGCGGGCCAGAAGATTATGACGCGTAATGGCGTTGAGATTACAGTGCAGGATGCTGATGCTACAGTCTGGGTGAGCTCGCTGGACGACAAGGTTATTGTTGATAGCAAACATCTGCTGATTACACATCTCACTGACTGCCAGAACACCGAGATCAAGTATGCCGAAAAGTCGCGCAAGACGCTGCTTGCATGGGGTAGGACCCCACACCTGATCCGCGCGGGTAAGGCCGAAGTTCGCGTGAAGCTGAAAAATGCAGAGGACATGAAAGTCTACGCGCTGGCGACGAGTGGCAAGCGCCTCGGCAACGTCCCATGCAAAGTGGATGGCAGCTCTCTTGTCTTCACCGCCGACGTAGCAGGCGCAGCCAAGGACCAGACCGCTGTGATGTGCTACGAGATTGCCCCGTAGTTGCATTAAAATACTAATTGTCTGGCTGACTCCATCCTGTAGTACCGCACTGTGTGCGGTATCTTTACTCATCATGGCAATTCAGTATTGTGCATTTCGCGCGGAACTGCTTTCGCGCAATACATCACTTCCGGCGGTGTTGGAGCAGCTGGCCGGATACCATAAGTATACCGGTCGCTGCTCCGCCTTGTCGGAGGTGCGTCTAGCACGAAATCATTCCGCTGAGACATCGAAATGCACAATACGTTTACATCATGTCTCCCGACATGACCGATCTCCCTGTTGAGAAAATAAGATGTTCGTGATGTGTTACGAGATTGCGCCGTAATCGCTTATACCGTTGCGTTGTATACTGGTAGGGCGGGGCCGCCGTCTTGGCCTGATCCTGACAAATGAATATTAATTGTCTGGCTGACTCCATCCTGTAGTACCGCACTGTGTGCGGTATCTTTACAGTTCGTGACGATTAAGTATTCATTTCGACTGTAAACGGTTCGATCAAAGATTTGTAACCACAGGCGTGTCCTGTCAAACCAGTCCCGTCGAATGACTGGATGACGGGATGAACACTGATTAAGAGGAATGTGTTACCGCGAAGACGGGGCACGAAATCATTCCGCTCGCACCGTAATCGAGAATAGATCAGAAATCTATTCATTATTAAAGGCCTGACCCCGCAATTCCTCGACTGTCTTTATAATTGTTTTCTTGATGTAGAATGCTCCTAGCGAAAGTAAGACAAGCATGAAACAGGCGAAGCCTATGAACATGGGTAATGGGACTTTGAAGTGACCGTGTTGCATTACGAACATCACGAGGACCACAACAGTTGACCACGCTAGGAATGCTTGAAATGCCCATGCTTTGACTTTCCATAAACCGAGTGCAGCCACGAATGCGGTAACGGCGTAGGCCAACGGCCAGATTGGATGCATTCCGCCCATATGGAGGGCGGCGTTGGCGATGCCTCCGAGGGTAAGCCACCAAAGTATAATAGCCAAGATTGTAAACCCGATAGGACGTTTCTCTTTCATCATTTCTTCTCAGTCGAACGCCCCGCCTCATGATTTTGAGCGGAGCGAAAATATCATGCAGGCGGTTGTTCGGTGCTCCTGTGTGATGCTTCGCTATGGAACCTTCGCAATGTGCGAAGTATTGCGTCATGGCTATCTCGTTCTACCGGGGAGTCGAGATTCGCATACAGAACAGTCATGCATCGAGAAGGCTCGTCATGGATGAAGCGCCACTCATCGAATCCTCCGGGTCCCGAGTAGGTGACATCACGACGGAGGACTAGTTCATGGTCCGTCTGCTCGTGAACATAGAAATTGGGAATCCTCTTCTTCAGGGCATCAAAGGCATCGGCGGTCGTCATTCCCAAAGGGGTGCTGTAGCTGAATATGTAGGCTGCTGTGTCGCTGTTGACCCAATGTCCAAGGAAATGGGTGTACCCTGGCAGAATGGCTTCATTCATGTTCCTTTGCCAGGCCGCCACTGTGCTATTCGATGGCTTGCTGCATGCGCAGACGAAACTCATCACCATGAGGGCGACAAGGTGGGACGTTCGCATCGTACATTTTCTCCTATGCACCGACTAAAGTATTAGACTGACAAAACTTCGCTAATACAGGTAATCCTCATTCGCCGGGGGCTGCGGCGGACAAGACGACGGATTCGGAAGGGCTTCGTTGTATCGAGCAGGAAAGAAACCGATTGATATGGCGAAGATTTAATAAGTTTCCTCCCTCCTTATAAAACCCGTAATTACCGACTAACTCGAAATAGACTACAGAAATCAGGGCAAAAAGCAAGCATGCGGAAGAGATATTCACCACCAAGACACTAAGTTCACCAAGGTAAGAAAGATTCTTTTTCTTAATTCTTACTTGGTGTCCTTCGTGGTTAAATCCTCTTCTCTTCCCATCCTGTTATCCTGTCAAAATATGCTTTGGCTAGTCTACGTCGCGCTGTGCGACGTACATGGTGTATTCGTGGTGCCGGTTACCTATTTGGTCGTGGGCCACGACCTCATGGACCTGTGAGAAGGTCGTCGCCAGTCGCGCGGCAAACCAGTCGTAGCGCTCAGGGGACCAGAACACTGCAACGCCGCCTGGACGCAGGGCGCTATGCGCTAATGCTAATCCGGTCTTGTCGTAGAGGCCGGCATTGCTTTCGCGTACGAGCCAGTCCGGACCGTTGTCCGTATCGAGCGCAACCAGGTCGAAGGCGCCCGGGCTATCACGCATCACATTGGCGACATCGTTGACAATGACACGGGCGCGTGAGGCGGCTTCGCCAGCGGCAAACCGTTCCGCGCGCTCTTCCCCATATTTGCGGAACCACTCGACGATCACTGGTTCATATTCGACTACGGTAACGCTTCCGACACGGCGTTCAGCGAGCGCCGCGTCGAGCGCGTACCCCAGTCCGAGGCCGCCGATGAGTACCTCGATGCCGGGCCGGGATGTGCCTCTATCCGCTGCACGAAGTGGGGCGATGTCTTTGAGGAAGGGTAGCCCTGCAGTGATTAGAGCCACACTCGATGCCGTATTCGCGCTCGAGATCAGGAAAGTGCCGCCAGCGATGACTTCCAGGTCCGCGCCGCTGCGGCGCAGGACAAGTTCCCCGCTGTCCCCGGCGGCACGCTCCAGGATCTCTGTACCATCGGACACCGGCCAGTCGCTTGCGACATTTGGCAGCTCATCGGGTCGCATGGGTCTCGTATTGTCCATGAATCCTCCAAAAGTATTAGGCTGACAAAGCTTCACTCGCCTTCGCCAAAATGCCCCGTGCCTTGGCACGTGGGATGAGCCGCCTTCGTCCGTTAGTTGACGGACTTCGGCGGGCCAAGATGGCGCGGCAAACACGGTATAGTATGGATGAAGACGGGTCAAGGCTTCCGCCTTCGCAAAGACGCTACGGCGGGACAAGACGGCGGAGTTCCGCTGATCCCGCTTTTGTTAGCGGGATGCCCCGCGGCTTGCCGCGGGGAGCTTCACTAGAAATCAGAAAAAAGCAAGCTAGAGAAAGAATTTTACCACAAAGTACGCAAAGGTCACTAAGGTTCCGCCAGAGGCGGATCCGCACAGGCGGAAAGAAAGATTCTCGCTTCTTAATTCTTACTTGGTGTCCTTCGGGCCCTTTAGGCCGGGAGGCTGGGTGGTTAAAATATTCTTTGGTTGTGACCCTCGTTGGCTGCGGCACTCAGTGCCGCACTACAGCAGACCGAAGAAAACAATCCTTTCAATATTCCCTGTCATTCTTTACCGGAATGCAGGATGACGATCGGCGGCCAAGTTTAGGATGTGATTGTTCATGGCCCCATAGGAAAGGCCTGCAGCCTTGGCGGAGTATGCCAGGCTGCAATCGATTCGTATATCCGGGTTCGGATTGATGTCGAGAACATGGAAAATGCCGTCCCTGAGTCTTAAGTCAATTCTTGCATAGTCACGACAGCCGAGCGCGCGATAGGTTCCTGTCGCAATTTTTATGAGGCTTTTCATCTCGGGATCGCTCAATGGCGCCGGAACAACTGTTTTGATCTTTTTGGCTGCTTTTGACCGGGTCGCGAACTTGGCGTGATATGTGAACAATCGTCTGCGAATGTTGCTGATGCCCAAGAAGACTTTTTCAACAGGGGGTAGTATCTCCAGCGTTTTATTTCCCCAGATGGATACGTGGAACTCCCGTCCGTCGATAAAGTCTTCAACGATGGCGGGCTGGTGATATTTTTCAGTAATGTAAGCTGTTCTTTCGTATAATTCGGTCGGATTGGTGACAACCGACTTGTATGAGATACCTATGCTGCAATGCTCAAATGCGGCCTTCACGATTGCTGGAAATGCATTCCATCCGTCCTTTTCGGCTGAATTAAACACCCGCCAGCGGGGAGACGGAATACCGTGCTGCCTCAGTATATGCCTGGTTTTGGGCTTGTCGGCGCTGAGGGCGAGCGTTTTTGAGGGAGAACCGGTGTAAATGAAATCCATTTGTTCTATGGTTTTCGCAACAAGATGTTCGCTGTGTGCAACGCCAGGTAAACTTTCGCACCAGTTGAACAGGACATATTCGGCGGGATTGAAACCGGAAAGAATTTTTGGCAGATCACGGGAGAATACCGGGAGAAGTTTTACGGAATGATCGAAACCTCTCAGGCAGTTTGCCAGTCTTGAGGCCTCTTTATGGCTTGCCTCACATTCTCTTGCCGGCCAGGCAGGATCTACATCGTATACAAGCAGAACGGGAATCGATCTGTAATTACGTTCTTTATGCATTCTTAGTGTGTTCTTTCGTGCCGAGTTTTTTAAAATTTAAACAATTTTTAAAATGAATGCAATTGTATATGACATAATGCTAGTTGTTTAATTTAAGGCGAAGCGTGTTTTACCACTAAGTGCACCCTTCTTCGCCAAGGCTACGCAGGGCAGGCAAAGGTCACTAAGGTTCCGCCAGCGGCGGATCCGCACAGGCGGAAAGAAAGATTCTCGCTTCTTAATTCTTACTTGGTGTCCTGCGTGGTTAAATCATCTTTCTTCTGTGTTCATCCAGCCTTCGCTCAGAAGCTACGGTGACAGGTCTGCGGTTACATTCTCTTTCCTCGTTTCATTTGAAACTGGAAAGGTAAATGGGTATAACGCCTGATGCTTATTGATTTTCATACGCATTTCTTTCCGGATTCGATTGCGAAGAAAAGCATGGAAGCCCTGTCCGTCAGGGCCGGAGGAGTAGGGTTCTCCGGCGATGGTACGTTGGCCGGGTTGCTCTCGTTCATGGAAAAGGACGGCGTCGATCTTTCAATAAACCTGCCGGTGGCGACACAGCCCGAACAGGTGGTCAGCATAAACCGGAAGATGGTTGAGCTTAATGCAAAATCCCAAAAAGTGATTTGCTTCGGGGCAATGCATCCGGATTTTGCCGGGTTTGAAGACGAAATCGCCCGCCTCGCACAAAACGGCATCAAGGGGATTAAGCTGCACCCCGAATACCAGGATTTCTTTCCACAGGACAAGCGGCTCTTTCCTTTGTATGAGGCATGTGCAAGGCACAATATAATGATAGTATTTCACGCAGGTGCTGACCTCGGTTACCCGGACATACATTGCACGCCGGAGCGTATACAGGATTTGCTCTCCATCCCGGGATTGACGCTTATCCTGGCGCATATGGGTAGCTACCAGCTGTGGGATGACGTTGAAAAACACCTTGTCGGAAAGAACTGTTATTTCGATCTTGCCTACTGTGCCACGATGGATAACTGGCAACTGCGTCGCATGATTCTGAATCACGGGTCTGATAAGATTCTTTTTGCCAGCGATTTTCCATGGGAACGCGCGGGTAATATCAAAAAGAAAATAGATTCTCTTGGATTGGATAAAGCCGATCTGGAGAAAATCCATTACGGAAATGCAAAGCGACTACTGCAGTTTCCATAACTGTAGTGCGTCACAGTGTGACGCAGTTATTTGCAGAAAACCATGAAAGGTAATAATTCAGACAGAATTTGTCGGCCACCCAGGTTGGCGAGAATATTTGCTGAATCACCGGTTTACTTTGTCACTTTTTGTACGCACAATCGACAGGCGTTATTGGCGAATGAAGGTGTACATAATATTTTCCAGGCAGGATCATTTCAAGCGGTTCGGAATAATGCAGCCGTTGGATGTTATGTTATTATGCCAGACCACATACATATTTTCATAAGAATTGGCAGGGGAGGCAAACTCAGTGTTACGGTAAAGTTTTTACGTGAAGGGATTACGAAGTATTTAAGGCGCAATAATCCCGATTTGCGTGTCTGGCAACCCGGTTTTTTTGACCATGTTTTGCGTTCCGGTGAGTCGTATGCCGAGAAGTGGGAATATGTGAGATATAATCCTGTACGGGCAGGGTTGGTTAAGAAACCGGAAGAATGGTTGTTTCAGGGAGAAATCGAAACGATAGTATGGTGATGTTTTCGGCAGATTGCCGCACATTGTGCGGCACTACATAAAAGGCAAGGTTGGCATGATGTGGCCTGTAGTGCATCACAGCGTGATGCAGATATTACCGCACACAGTGCGGTGCTAAAGAAGAGATAAGGCCCGCAGGTGAAGCCTGTAGTGCGTCACAGTGTGATGCAGTTGTTAGCGCAGACAGTGTTTCACTACAGTTATGAAATAACCGAACTAAACAAAGCAGGAGTACTGAAAATGAATTCAAGATTATTCGGTCTGTTAGCATCATTCATATTCTTTATATCCGGTTGTATTCTGGCGGCGCCTGCAGAACAGCAGCCGGCTGTTGTGCAATTACCTTTTGACGGCAACCTTCTTGATTGCTCCGGGCATGGGAACGACGCGAACGCTCAATCTCCCTTGTTCGTTCCCGGTCACAAAGGGCAGGGCCTGAAAACCGCAAAATATTCAATTCTCATTCCAGACTGCACAGACCTGCGGTTGGCGCCTGGACTGCGCATCGACTTCTGGATGAAATTCGAAGTGCCGGATCTTGACGGTGTACAGGTTCTGGCCAAGGAAAGCGAATACATGCTTCGTGTAGATCCGTCCAGCGAAGGTGGATGCTTTGCGTTCTTTGTGTATCTGGATAACTGGGAGCCCCGTGCCCGGTCGAAAATAGTGCCGAAACCTGGTGTATGGTATCACATTATAATGGGATGGGATGGTCGGGAACTTTTCCTTGAAGTCAATGATGACAAAGTCAGAGTGCCGCGAACAGGAACGCCTATTCTGAAAGACGAACCGTTGCGCATTGGTCCTGTCGATGGAGTAATTGACGAATTGCGGCTTGAGAACCCCGGAACCAGGCAGTCCGGAGTAGCGCACTGGTCGTTTGACGGAAATCTCGGCGACGATTCTGGTAAAGGACATGACATTATCGCCAAAGGTGTGAATTTTGTACCGGGGCGGTGTGGACAAGCGCTTCAGTCCAGTGCAAAACTCCAGGTTCCAAGCAGCCAGGATCTGCAACTGGCGCCCGGTTTCCGGATTGATTGCTCGGTCTACTTTGAACAGCTGCCGACCGATGGCCGGCACATTGTTATCAAGGATGGTGAGTACCAGCTCAGGCTTGACTCCCAGAAGGATGGCGGCCGCTTCGCGTTCTTTGTGAATCTGAGCGGATGGGAACCGCGTGCCTCTTCAGACGAACGGGTGAAGGCGGGAACCTGGTATCGCCTGATTGCAAAATGGGATGGGTTTACTGTCAGCCTCGATGTCAACGGGGAAAAGACACAAGTCAGCCGTTCGGGGTTAATACAGCCTGCCGGCAAACCTCTTTGTATCGGGGCCACTGGAGGCTTGATTGATGACCTGCGGATTGAGAATCCACGGTTGCCGGTCTTTCGTGTCCGTGGGCTGACGCAGGAGCATACCCTTTTGCGCGCCGGACGCCCCGAAAAACTTACGGCGCTCATACAGAACATCGGCCAGGCGGTGGAGAATGCCATTGTAAAAATCGAGTTACAAAAAGGCGTTACCTGCCTGGGAAAGAATATTTACGAATTGGGAACACTGCCACCTGCCTCGAAAACAAATGTTGAATGGACGGTACAGGCCGACAAAGAAGTGTGTGTTTGGGCCGGAGTTCAGCTGACAGCGGGAAAATACAAACCGCAAATACTCCGCTGTCCCCTGGCATTTTTTTCTGAAAATGAACAATCTATATTGCCC
>MHBM01000218.1:5096-20035 GCA_001804885.1 Lentisphaerae bacterium RIFOXYA12_FULL_48_11 | reverse complement strand
CTGACCCATTATATCGACAGTGTCGAGGGCAATAATGCCAACCCCGGTATATCGCCCGATGCGCCCTGGCGTGATTTCACGAACATCAACGGGAAAACGCTTGGTGCCGGCGAGAAACTGCTCATCAAGCGCGGCAGTGTCATCAACCAGGAGCTTATCATTTCTGCGGCTGGTACGGCGGAGAAATGGGCAGAGATCGGGGCATACGGAACCGGTCCGCGGCCCATTATTCGTCGTAACTGGGACATCGATGATCGCTGTGTCCTGGTAAGCAACCCTGACTTTCTCCTCATTCGCAGTTTGGTTGTGTCATATGCGGCAAAGGGGCTTGTGGTTCACTATCAGAAAGGTGGCCATGAGGGATTGGTTATCGACGACTGCATTGCCCACCACATCGAGGGGCTCTACCGGCTGAATGCGCATGGGATCCCTGAATGGCGCGACCGCTCAGGCCCGACAGGGGACAGCCTGGGGAGTTCGGCAGGATTTGCTATCGTTGGTGCTCAAGCCAGGAATCTTGTGCTGAAGAATAGCGAGATGTTCCAGACTTCCTGGGGCTTCTTCGTCGCAGGTGAGGCCGTAACCGTTGACCGCGTGTTCTGCCACGACAACTACGTCCACAACACATCACCGCATCCTGCCATGGTCAGTACCAGGCGGTCTTTTCTACAGAACAGTATATTTGATGCGCCCGGCGGGCATGCCTTTGCCGGTACAATGGGGATCATGTTGTGCGATCCCCAGGGCCTGATTATCCGGAACTGTATATTTTGCAACCAGCCCGATTCCGGCAGTCACGATGAAGGCGGCATTGATTTTGAGAATCACGGTAATGGTTGTCTGATCGATCACTGTACCTTCCAGAATAATGCGGGTGCCGCGATAGAGGTCTTGGGCCTGAAAGTGCCCCAGCCAAAAAACGTCGAGATCATGAATTCGCGGTTCATCAAGAACAACACGGCGCGTAAGCTGGGTCCTTCAGAAATCTATATCTGGGGCAAGTCTCCCAACCCGGACGTCTGCTGCAGTACTGGGTTCATTCATGACAACGGATATGTAACCAACTCCGGTGTTGAGTTCTTCGTTAACGAGGCGCCGAAGACGACCAACTGGGAATTGCGCAACAACACCGGTTATAACACGGTCGAGGAACTGGAAAAAGCCATGCCTTTCAACAATCCGCCGGTTGTAAATGCAGGGCCGGATATTATTACCGACAGCCTGACTATGCGTTTGACGGGCAAAGTCAGCGATGATGAAAAACCTGGCGACGGCAAGCTGGCTGTCAGGTGGGAGGTGCTCGAAGGTCCTGGCCCGGTTTCATTCCGGAATGCCACCGCGCCTAAAACAAAAGCGAAATTCTCAGTTCCCGGAGATTATATTCTACGGTTGGTTGGTGATGACGGCGAGTTATGGTCGAGCGACATGGTTGCTGTTCATGTTCTTCCTGAAGACGTGAAGGTGGCGGCGGCATGGGAGTTCAATTCAACTTTGAACAAGGAGGGTTGGACCGAAGTGAACCCCGGCACGCGTGTCATGGAATGGATGGATCATAAATGGAACAGCAGGTCGGAGCCCGTGAAATATGTTTCCGGCGGATACTACATCCTTGCCATAGAAGACAGTCCGGATGCGCACCTGCTTTCTCCAGATGCCCTCGCGGTGGATTTGAAGAGAAACAAGACGATCAGGATAAGATTCCAGAACCACACGCCCGCCACCAAAATGCGTTTTAAATTCATTACTGAAGCGGACACGGCATGGGACGATGGCAAAAGCAGGACTTTCGATGTGGTGGCTGATGACAATGTTCCCCGGGACTACGCCGTGGATATGTCGGCCGTTCCCGGCTGGACTGGCCGGCTGAAACAGCTCAGGCTTGACCTGGCGACTGGAGCCACGCTCACCGGTACCTGCCGATTCGATTATATCTGGATCGACAATTCAAAGGTTGGAGTACCGGGGGAAAGGTGACAAACTTGGGAAAGGGATGAACCTCCAAGGTCGCAGGTTCGTTTATCCTTTATATAGGGGTATTGTTAGGGTGAAAAAGTCAGGGGGAATACAATGATAATAATTGAACCGCACATACATATGTATTCGAGAACAACCGACGATTACCAGGCCATGTACAAGGCCGGCATAAGGGCGTGTGTTGAGCCATCTTTCTGGATGGGGTCGAACCGACGCTATGCAGGAACATTTTTCGATTATTTCCAGCTGATCCTTGAATTCGAAACGGTGCGTGCCCGTCGTTTTGGACTAGATCATTTCTGTGCCGTATCGCTGAATCCCAAGGAAGCCGAGAATGAGAAACTGGCAAATGAAGTTATTGCCGGCCTCGGTGAATACCTCGACCACCCTCGTTGCGTTGCGCTGGGTGAGGTTGGTTTCAACAATATAACGCCAAATGAAGAAAAAGCGTTCATCAGTCAACTTCGAATTGCGGAGGAGCGCAAGATGCCGGTTATTGTCCACCTGCCGCATGTCGACAAGCTGCGCGGGACTCAGCGTTCTATAGAAATAATCAAGGCAGAGGGACTTACTAGGAACAGAATTGTCCTGGATCATAACACCGAGGAAACAATCCGGCTCTCGCTCGAGTCCGGCTGTTATGCGGGAATGACAGTCTATCCGATATCGAAACTCACGCCGGAACGCGTTTCAAACATGGTTCGTGAATACGGGAGCGAACGGGTTACGGTGAATGGTTCGGCCGACTGGGGTGTATCCGATCCGTTGAGTCTTGTGAAAGTAGTGGAACGAATGTCGCAGGATGGACATACAGGCAAGGCCATGCAGGATGTTGTTTTCAACAATGCCATGAATTTCTACAGCCAGTCGTCAAACTGGAAGCCGGAACTGAATCTGGTGCCTATCGATCCGCATCAGTTCCAGAGATAAGCGGATGTTGCCGCACACAGTGCGGCACTACAGAAGCAGGGATTTAAGGATGGGGCGAAGCTGGTATCTTGGTTTTCTGTGGCGCGTCACTGCCTGCCGCACATTGTGCGGCACTACAGAAGAGGGGATTGATGCGGATGCCGTATTTGTTGTAGTGCATCACTGTGTGATGCAGTTATTACCGCACACAGTGCGGTAATACAGAAGAAAAGGCTATTGGGAGAAATTTAATGCAAGGGAATACAGGCAAACTGTCTGCATGGCTGCAGCTGATCCGTCTTCCAAACCTTCTTACAGTTCCCGGTGACCCGCTAGCCGGTTATTTCCTTGCTGCTACATGCTGCGGCGCTGGTTTTTCTTTAACCGTTGTATATACGGTGTTGGCCAGCCTGTTCTTCTACACTTTTGGCCTGATCTCAAACGACCTTTTTGATCTCAGGGAAGACAGACAGGACAGACCGGGCCGACCGCTACCAAGTGGCAGAATTACACCACTTGAAGTATCGGCTGTGGCCATAATCCTGGTTATTGTTGCGCTGATTACTGCTGCAATGACAGGACGGCTTTGCCTGCTTATTGCCGGAATCCTGGTATTTACGATCACATTATATAATTTCATAGGGAAGAAAATTGCTGTGTTCGGCCCGCTCAACATGGGGCTTTGCCGGGGACTCAGCCTGTTGCTTGGCGCATCTGCTGTCGGCATGGCCGGGATTACCTGCAGTACCGTTCTCTTTGCAGTTGTCCTGTTGACTGTATACATAGCAGCGGTGACATTCATTGCCGCAAAAGAAACTGTTCAGCAGAACTTGGGATCAAAGCGCTGGTGGCCAGTGTTCTCGATCTTTTTGTTCCTGGTTCCGCTCTGTTGGAGCAGGGATGTTATTTCACACACCCTGTCAGCAAAAGTGTTTTCCGGCTGTCTTATTGCCGCTGCGCTTTTCTGGAGTTGGAAAGGTGGCGATCTTCTGGCCGGTACGCCGGCCCCCGGTGTTGTCCCGGCTGTCATAGGCAGGTTTATACAGGGATTGCTTCTTGTTCAGGCAATGCTCCTGTCGCTGTGTAATTGGCCTGCACAGATTGCCGCTGGAATGCTCATCCTGATCTTTCCTGTTTTTTCTATTCTTGCACGCAGGTTCTACTCAAGTTAGGTTTCCCTGTCAGAAGATGATACATATTTGCATAGATATTTTTCTTGGGGTAGGGCGCGACCGCCGGGCGCGCCGTTCTTTTGTTATATACGGCGGGTCCGGCGGCCCAGCCCTACCTGTGGTAGAGTGTGAATTCTGATTCAAAAAAATTGCTGGTCATACAGGTCGCAGCGCTGGGCTACGAATTTCTCCGCGCACAGAATGTGACCGGTATGAACGGGTTGATGTTCAAGCCGATGGAAACGGTTTTTCCTGCTGTTACCTGTCCGGTCCAGGCGAGCTTCCGCACGGCCACATTGCCCGGAAGTCATGGCATGGTGGCAAACGGAATATTCTCCCGTGATCTTATGAAGCCGCTCTTCTGGGAACAGTCTTCCGCCCTGATCAAGGGATCGCGGATATGGGAATTGTTCAGGAAGAAAGGAGGGAAAGTGGCTTTGTTGTTCTGGCAGCAGAGCTTGGGCGAAGATGTGGATTTCCTGATATCGCCCGCTCCTGTTCACAAACACCATGGCGGTATGATACAGAACTGTTACAGCAAACCCGCAGATCTTTACAAGAAACTCTGCAGGGACGTTGGCTGCGAATTTAACCTTATGCATTACTGGGGCCCGGCGGCTTCCGCGAAGTCTTCCGAATGGATAGCATCGGCAACAGCGGCACTGATGAAGGATCCGGAACTTGCGCCGGACCTGTGCCTGACTTACCTGCCTGTGCTTGATTATGATCTTCAGCGTTTCGGTCCATCGTCGCCCGAGGCTTCGGCTGCGCTTGGTCAGCTCCAATTCGAACTTAATCTCCTGCTGACCGTTGCCGCTGAACAGAATTATGATGTTGTGGTGTTCGGCGATTATGCCATGGGAACTATTGACAGGGAAGTGGTTTATCCAAACCGTCTTTTGAGGCAAGCCGGCCTGTTTTCTACGACGACAGTCAAGGGGATGCTGTATCCTGATCTGTATGAGAGCAGGGCTTTTGCAGTTGTTGATCATGAGATTTCCCACGTTTATGTAAAGTCTGCCGAATGTTTGAATATGGCAATGGATGTTTTCAATAACCAAAATGGTATCGCAAAGGTGTTGGACAAGAAGGGGCAACAAGCCGCAGGTATTGACAATCCCGGCTCCGGTGATCTTGTCCTCGTTGCGGAACCAGGCTGTTGGTTTGCTTATCCCTGGTGGGAAAATGGAAAAGAGGCCCCCGACTATGCGGGGCATGTGGATATTCACAATAAACCCGGCTACGATCCCTGTGAATTATTCTGGGCGGGCTGGCCGCCATTTTCGGTCAGCCAGGATTGTTCAAAGATAAAAGGTTCGCATGGCAGGACTGGTGCGGACCGGCAGGTTGCCTGGGCGTCGACCTGCAGTCTTGCAGCCGAACCATCTACCCTGATACAACTGGCGGACATTGTCCGGCAAAGGCTGGGATAAAGAATCACGATTATGAAACCATCGGATTATATATATAAGGAAAAGATTGCCGTCTCATATGAGTATCCGGTGTATTTCACACATTCCATTTTCAAAAGGGATAATCATCTTCTTGCATCCGTAATTGACCGGAAAAAAGAAAAAAGGCGGCACCGTGTAATTGTCTACCTGGACAAGGGGCTTGTTGATGCCAGGCCCTGCATTGTTGATGAAGTGAATCGGTATTTTGCAGCCAGGTCCGGTATGGTTGAACTGGTTCGCCAGCCGATAGTCATTCCCGGGGGAGAGCAGGCAAAGAACGGATGGACAGGCGTGAAGAAAGTGATGCAGGTGATCGGCGACAGTCATATGTGCCGGCAGAGCTTTGTCATTGCGGTTGGCGGTGGCAGCATTCTTGACATGGTTGGCTTTGCAGCTTCGCTGGTACATCGTGGCCTGAGAATGATAAGAATTCCATCCACTGTTCTGGCGCAGAACGATGCTGGAATCGGCGTCAAAAACGGCATGAATGAAAGACAGCAGAAGAATTTTATCGGCGCCTTTGCACCGCCGTTTGCGGTCATAAATGATTTTGAACTCTTACGTACACTGAAAATGGAGGACTGGACCGGTGGAATTTCGGAAGCTTTCAAGGTTGCCATCATAAAGGATTCTGGCTTCTTTACTTTTCTTTGCCGGAATGCGCGGAAGCTGAAGGCAAGAAACATGAAAGCCATGGAAGAACTTGTGACGCGCTGTGCAGTTTTGCATCTTGACCATATCCGTCGGAGCGGAGATCCGTTCGAGATGGGGTCAGCACGTCCGCTGGACTTCGGGCACTGGGCAGGGCACAGGCTCGAAATGATGTCGGCTAACAGGCTTGGACACGGGCAGGCCGTGGCAGTCGGGGTTGCTCTCGATTCTTGTTATGCCATGCTGGCCGGGCTCATCTCAAAGACGGAATTAAAGAAGGTTCTTGATGCGATGACTTATTCGGGCCTGAAGATATGGAATCACATGCTGGAAAAGAGGGGAAAAAATGGCAGGCTGGCAGTGCTGGATGGGCTAGCACAGTTCCGTGAACATCTTGGCGGCAGGCTGTGCGTAACGCTGCCGGACTCGATCGGCAGGAAATGTGAAGTCAATAGTATGGATAAAACGAAGATCCTTAAATCAATAGACATGCTGAAGCAATATTTCCTGAAAATAAAAAAATGAAGATCAGCAGCAGACCTACGGTACACCTGACATATTGCCTCAATATCCATCCCGGCGAAACGTGGCAGGAGAATTTTCAGGCGATAAAAGACAAGGCCCTGGCGGTTCGGAGAAGTGTTTGTCCTGATAAACCATTCGGGTTGGGCCTGCGACTCGGAAACGATGCCGTCGGGAGCATTCTGAAGAATGATGTACTTTCCAGTTTCAAGAGTTATCTCGCGGCCAACAATCTCTATGCGTTTACCATTAACGGGTTTCCATATGGATCTTTTCATGGGACGCGCGTCAAGGAGACCGTCTATAAACCCGACTGGCGGACCCGCGAGAGGCTCGAATACACGGTGAGACTGGTTGATGTCATGGCAGGCATTCTTCCTGAGAACATCACCGGCAGTATCAGTACAGTTCCGGGTTCATACAAGAAATGGATCAGGTCGCAGCAGGATGTGGACGGCATGGTAAGGAATATTGCTGAATGTACGTGGTATTTGGAGCAGATTTACCGGAAGTGTGGAAAGACCGTGTGTCTCGCGCTTGAACCCGAGCCGGACTGTTTCATAGAGAAAACAGATGAAGCTGTAAAATTCTTTAATGAACATCTGTTTCGTTCGGGAGCGGAATATTTAGCGGGCGTGTCTGGACTTTCAAGGACTGCTGCGGAAGAGTGCATGCGGCGATATGTAGGCATTTGTTTTGATACATGTCACATCGCGCTCCAGTTTGAAGATATGGAGACATCGCTCGATACATTGGTCCGGAACGGGATCAGGATTCCCAAGGTACAACTCAGTTCGGCGGTAAGTGCGACGGCCGGGCAGTGCCGGAAAATGGCCCGGTTTGTTGATCCGGTTTATCTGCACCAGGTGAAGGTCAGGAGTCGGAGCGGAGTAGTGACCTCGTATGACGATTTAACAATCGATCTTCTCGACAACCTCTCTGCCTCAGGCGACGGTGAGATCAGGGCCCATTTCCATGTGCCTTTGTATTTCACCGGTGACGACGGACTGGGTTCAACATCATGCCTGCTCACTGCCGGATTCTTTAAAAAGCTTCTTGGAATGGAAAACTACCTTGAGATAGAGACCTATACATATGGCGTTCTGCCCGAGGAACTGCGTGCCCGTGACGTCAGCCTGAGCATAACAGACGAATTCAAATGGGTCCTGGGAAAGATCGGCCTGTAGCGCGTCACTGCGTGGCGCGGTTTGTTACCATTGTAGTGCATCACCGCCTGTTACGGCGTAGTCTTGAGACGAAGACGGGTGTGACTCAGATATATTGCCGCACACAGTGCGGCACTACAGAAGTGCGGATTAATGCGGATGCTGTAGTGCGTCACAGCCTGCCACGGCATAGTCTTTAGACGAAGACGGGTGTGACGCAATTATTGCCGTACGGAAAAGACCAACCATTTTCGCAATGGTTCCTTTTGGTATTACCAGCGGTGGCATCAGGTACACCACGTTACCCAGCGGGCGAATGAGTATTCTTTTCTTAAGCAATTCTTTCCTTATCGATTGGGCAAGTTGAATGCCTTTATGGCCGGCAAATTCCACAGCGCCGATCATGCCGAGGCAACGGACATCAAGTACGTTAGGCAGGTTCCGCAGCTTTTCAATCTCTTTTGCCAGCAATTTTCCGGTGATCCCAGCCTTTACCACGATCTTCTCCTGTTTGTAAACCTTGAGTGTCTCAATTGCCGCGGCACAGGCAATCGGATTTCCGGCAAAAGTATGGCCGTGATAGAAGGTATGATCTGCGGGCTTGTCTGAGAATGTTCTGAAAATCTTTTCCTTAACAATAGTTGCACTGATGGGGAGGTAACCGGCTGACATGGCCTTGCCAGTACAGACAATGTCCGGATCAATCTTTGCATGCTCGAAAGCGAACATTTTCCCGGTACGACCATATCCGACGGCAATCTCGTCTGCGATTAACAGGACATTATGCTTTTTGCAGAGAGCGGCGAGCTTGCTGAGATATTTAGGCGAATAGATTCTCATTCCCGCCGCACCCTGGCAGAGCGGTTCAACAATCACAGCGGCGACTTGTTTTGAATGTTTCCTGAAGATGTTTTCCATGGAGGCGAAGCATTCAAGACGGCAGGTCTCCGGTTTTCGGCCGTGGATGCAGGTGCCGCAGCATGGAGACTCAGCGCGGAAGACCCGGAAGAGCAGGGGCTCATACTGCTTGTGGAACTGTTCCAGTTTTCCAACAGAAACTGCGCCGAGCGTGTCACCGTGATAAGCATTCTCAAGTGAAACAAACTTGTTCTTTTCCGGTTTCCCGATGTTGTGCCAGTATTGTAACGCAATCTTGAGAGAGGCCTCGACAGCGCTTGCACCGTCACTTGCGAACATTACGCGCCGTTTTCCATCGGGGAAGAGTTTTGTCAGCATCGAAGCCAGCTCTATTGCGGGGGGATGCGACATATTGCCGAGAATGCTGTGCTGAAGTTTTTTTGCCTGCCTGTTGATTGCTGCAACAATGCGCGGATGATTGTGCCCCAGCGCACAGGCCCACCATGACGAGACGGCATCAAGCCATCGGTTTCCATCGGTATCATAAAGGTAAATGCCTTTGCCGCGGGTAATAACGGAAAAATCTTCCTTCAGGGCTGACATCTTCGTGTACGGATGCCAGATGCACGAGCGGTCAATCTGTCTGTATTGCCTTGATTTCATAAGCCAGCATTCAATCATTTCCCACTTAAAATGTCATGTATTTCAGTGTTTTATTGCTGCATTCTTGACGTGCAGGCATTGCCATGATATCATGCAGGCATAATGAAAAAGAGCGATATTCAATATACTATAAGGGCGGTTCCAGAGGATGTGGATGATGCTCTTCGGAAGAATTCCGTTCGAGAAGGGTGCAGTCTCAATAACTACGTTATTGATACTCTCAGAAAAGGGGCGGGCCTGTCTGATACTCAATTGTTTCATGATCTTGATTTCCTGTCCGGAAAATGGATCAAGGATGAAGTATGCGAAAATGCCCTGGAAGAATTTAATCGTATTGATGAGGGAATGTGGAAATGAGGGTCCTTGTCGATACAAACCGTTATCGTGACTTCTGCGAGGGTGAGCCATCTGCACTGGAGGTTGTGCAGAAAGCCGCAAGGCTTTATATGCCGTTCGTGGTTATTGCTGAGCTCCGCAGCGGATTTCTTTGTGGAACGCAAAGCCGCCAGAATGAAAAATATCTCACGATGTTCTTGAACTCTGAGCGTGTGGAAGCCCTGTATCCCGATGAGAATACCACGCATCATTTTGCCAGGATATTTGCCCAGCTTCGGCTGCAGGGTACGCCGATACCGGTTAATGATATTTGGATTGCAGCGTTGGCGGTACAGCACGATCTGATCTTGTATTCACGAGACAGTCATTTTGATTGTTTGCCTCAGATTGCGCGAATCTGAGTTCAGGGTATGTTGCCGGGTAATACAAAAAATAGGGGAGGTCATCTATGATCAGTTCGATAAAACATTTGTTTCTGAGTCGGTTATTTGCGGTATATATATTGTTTGCATGTTGCATCTCGTATGTTGTGGCGGAAACGTACGAGCCGACATGGGAATCGCTCGACAAGAGGCCGTTACCTGCGTGGTTTGCCGATGCAAAGTTCGGCATTTTTATTCACTGGGGACCGTATTCCGTTCCTGCCTGGGCGCCGGTAGGAACATACTCGGAGTGGTACCAGTACTGGATGCAAAACAAAACCTGTGGAGGTAACAGTCACCCCAAGCCCACGGTTGTTTCCGAATACCACGAGAAGAATTACGGGAAGGATTTCAGTTATTATGAATTTGGTGACATGTTCAAGGCTCAGGATTTTGATCCGGCAGCCTGGTCAGACTTGTTTGTTAAGTCCGGTGCAAAATATATTGTGCTGACCAGCAAACACCACGATGGTTTCTGTCTGTGGCCGAACCAGCATGCCAGCAAGGCTTTTGGTCGCCCCTGGAACAGCATGGATGCCGGAGCAAAGCGTGACCTGGTTGGGGAACTGAAGGCGGCTGTTGAGAAAACCCCCGTCAAGTTCGGTCTCTATTATTCGCTGTACGAGTGGTACAACCCGCTCTGGAAAGAAGAGTCATTACGCGGCCGTTTTGTTGATGAACATTTTCTTCCACAGGTGAAGGAACTGGTTACCCGTTACCAGCCGGCGATCCTGTGGGCGGACGGCGACTGGATGATGGAAGACACTGCATGGAAGAGTCGCGAGCTGCTCACATGGCTCTATAATGAATCGCCCTGCAAGGACAGCATAATGGTCAACGACCGGTGGGGCAAAAGCTGCCGGCTCAAGCATGGCGGTTGCCCTACCACGGAGTATGATTCCGGAACCACATTTGACAAGGCATGGGAAGAATGCCGTGGGATTGGTTTCTCGTTCGGTTACAACCGGAATGAAGACGTTCAGGACTATAACACTGCGAAGGTGTTAATTCTTGTGCTGGTAGACATTGTAAGTCATGGCGGGAACCTTCTGCTTGATATCGGGCCTGATGGTACCGGCAAGATCCCGCCAATCATGCAGGAACGGCTGCTTCAGATCGGCCAGTGGCTGAAGGTCAACGGCGAAGCCATTTACGGCACACGCAAGTGGAGAACGCTGATCCAGTGGTCGGCAGGTGAACGGCTTGATGGAAAGGCTTACAAGAAACTTAAGAAACTTTCATACATTGGCGGTGATTTTGTTCTGAAGCAGACAATTGACCCGGAGCCCGGAATGGCTGTGAAGGAAATATTCTTTACCGCGAAAGGCAGCGATGTGTATGCAATTCTGCCCAGGCTTCCGGAGGGTAAAATACTGATCAAGGATGTTATTCCGGGGAAGAAAACCCGAGTCACTATGCTTGGTACGGACAAGGAATTCCGCTGGAAGAAAGTAAAAGACGGCATGCAGGTTGCTGTTCCTGCGCTTCTTGCAACGGAAGTTCCCTGTGAAGATGCTTACGTTTTGAAGCTGACAGAAGTGAAATAATGATCTTGCAGACGAGAAAACCGGAAGGATTAATTTCGTAATCTCAATTATTTCTTCTGATAAATTCTGACGTAATCAATCAGGTACTGCCGGGGAAAGATGCTTTCGTCTATGCCTTTCTGGCCGCCCCATCCTCCGCCTATTGCCAGGTTCATGAGCAGGTAGTGCGGCTTATGAAAAGGGTTCTTTTCGTCTGTTCCCGCTTTTTCAATGGGATAAGTGAAATACTTTGTATCGTCGTAATAGAAGTCCATCCTGTCGGCGAACCACTCAACGGCGTAAAGGTGAAAATCATCTGATGGTTTCTGCCCAGGCAGGTTTCCGCCGAGTGAAGTATGTTTGCCTTTGCCGTAATCGAACCAGTGCATTGTGGCGAAAACCTTTTCTGGCTCGTGACCTACAAATTCCATGATGTCTATCTCTCCACACTTCGGCCAGCCTGTTGTTCTTATGTTTGTGCCGAGCATCCAGATTGCCGGCCACATTCCGCGTCCGCGCGGGAGTTTTGCGCGAACTTCAACGCGACCATATGTCAGCGAATAGATACCTTCTGTTGTGAGGCTGGCTGCGGTGAACTTTGCTTTTTGGGCCTTGGCGTCCGGGCTTACCCAGTCCTCCTTGCGGCCCTCGATGACCAGGTTGCCATTTTCCACGCGCGCATTTTCCAAGCGTGCCTTTGTGTAATACTGCGCCTCATGGTTCCTGATAAATCCCACCTCGTATGTCCATTTCTTTGCATCAGGCAGGCCTGGCTGATCAAACTCATCCGACCACACGAGTTTCCAGCCTTCTCTTTCAGGAGCGGCGTGGACATTTATCGTGAATACTAACGTTAGACCAGCAAGCAGTATTTTCACAACTATCTCCTTTCATACCAGGACGCTCCGCAGGAATTTCGATGTTTTTACTGCATCTCCTGATTTCAGAAGCTTGTCAATCTTTGGCTTGTTTTTCCGCTGAATGGCATCAAACTTTAACAGCCACTGGATACTCTCCCCGATGGCGCCTGCTGCGTCTTCCCGGTATGGATACTGATCCATTGAGAGCCAGCCGCGATAATTACAACGGTCGAGCCAGTAGAGCATTTCAATATAACAAACACTATGCACGGACCCTACGATCATGTCGTCGTCCCACGATGTGAAGTTGTCATTGAAATGCATGTGGAAAAGAAGATTGCCGGCGCGTTTCGCAAGAACAATCGATTCGGCAACAACTTCGCCTCCGACGAAAGCGTGACCTGTGTCAATACACACGCCGACGTTTGAACAGCCACTCTCCTGCGCCAGCAAAAGTGTGTCGGCCATGCGGGCCAGATATGAATGGGTGCGGGGCTCCTTTGGCTTATACTCCAGGGCAAACTTCAGGCTGCGATATTCTTTTGCCAGTTTATGTATGGCTTCACATTCCCATTCCCGCTCACGTTCATAATCGGCCGTCAGTAGGTAATCGTATCCATCCTGGCCGGGCCAGAGGTTGATCAGTTTACAGTCCAGTTGTCCAGCGATGTCACACATCTGCCTGGTGTAATCAATGGCCTTTCTGCGTACCTTCGCTTCCTTGCTGGAAAAGCTGCCTTTCCAGTATGTCTTGTCAGCGAAGAGATCAGGGATGATCGAGACGCATGTCAGGCCGAGGCCATTCAAAGCCTTTTTCATCTCTGCCGAATTGTCCGGCCGTATGTCCCATGTTCCGACCAGCTCGATACCTTTGACCGCTGGAATGCCTGCGGCTTGCTTAAGCATTTGCATGGTGGAGGGATTGGTCTTGTAACCGTTACAGAAGCGGTCACAGGTGTTTCCAAGATTTCCAAGTATTACCGAGTATTTACGGCTCATGATTATTTTCCTTTCACGCTTACAACAACAGGTCCCAGCAGTCCGGTCTCAATGAGTTTTGAACCCTTGGCCGGTCCGGCAATTGTCCAAGTCTTGCGTTCTTTCTCCGGCAGTCCGGCATCGTACGCCAGTCGATTGTACCATGTGCTGGTAACATCCACGGTCAGATGGTTTAAGCCGATCTTAACGAAGCGTGTAATATCAACCTTGAATGGTGGTGCCCATACAACTCCGGCGGGATTACCGTTAACGCATACACTCGCGATTACCTCAACGCGTCCAAGGTCGAGTTCGATACATGTGTTGGTTATAAAAGGTTTCAGTGTGAACTCAGTACTGTATACGGTTGTTCCAGAGAAAGCACGTGCTGCAGGCGGCAGATCAAGTTTTGTCCACGACTTTAGTTCATCCGTCCGTAAAATCCCGGGAGCGTCCCATCCAGAGGGGAAGGAGAGGGTCCATGGACCGTTTACCGTCACATGTTGTTCCAGAGTGGCGGCAGCGACGGCAGGTTGAACTGTTTTTTTATCCGTCTTACGGAATACCACGAAGAGCGATCCGGACGGTGGCAATTCCAGTGTGACCAGACTGTGCGCACCTTCATGCCGCACTTCGCCGGCTGATTTTATCTGTCCCGTCAGGGGATCCCAAAGCTCAACGAATCCGGATGCGCGGAAACCGAGCGTACCTTTAAAGCCCTGTTGTTCGGGCGCGGCTACAAAATACCAGTCGGCGTTGTCGATCTGCCGGTGCAGCCATGACACACCCTCTCCCTTCATGTCACGCTCGAGCCCGACCTTCGACAATACCTCTTCCAGCGGCAGGCCGGATATCAAGCGTCCTTTACCGATAATCCGTTCGCCCGGTTCACCCGGCTGACCCCATAGCACAGTTAATGCCTTCCTGAATCGTTCTTCAGCTTTAGTTCCGCCGCGCAATGAGGCCATACCAGAGGGCCGATCTCCGACCACGGTTGCGCCCTTGCGGACGAGGGATAATAATTTCTCCGTTGTTTCGGGCAACATCCGCTGACAGTTCGGTAACCACAGCATACTGTATGAAAGGCCTTCCGGTGTCACGATCCGGCCATTGCGTACTGAAAGGCGGTTGAGCAGAATATCGGGGTTGCAGTAATCATAATGGTAACTGGTAGGGAAAGGCGCATTCTGGTCGGGCTTGTGGTCCACTTCATCGCCCAGGTACCATAGTACATCCGAAACCGGCCGTCCGCGTTCCAGCAGATAACCGCACCGCGACAGGTAGTCTGTAAACTCCGGCATATTTTTCCACCATGTCTGTCTGCTGAGAAATGGTGTGCCGATGCGCGAACCAAATGAAGTGCCAGGCGGCAGGGAGTCAATTCGTGGATTATGCGTAAATGCCTGCAGTATGAAATGTGTCACACCTTCGGCAAAATGAATATTTGC
>MHBM01000218.1:0-5019 GCA_001804885.1 Lentisphaerae bacterium RIFOXYA12_FULL_48_11 | reverse complement strand
TGCCATACAGCCGTGCAGCTGACGCGCACGGTTTAACAGGCTTGAAGTTGAGGCTACCTACGAAAGCTTCTGATCTTGGGTGCCAGAATTCACACATCGGTACATCGGCATATTTAAAGTATTCAAGGATATCGGCCGGGAAAACATCACCACAGGCCGTTTCGTAAGTGATCGACAGTTTCTGCTTGTGGGCCAGGCTGGTTATTTGCCCGAAAAAGTTCTGTACAAGCAGATCATTTATTGTTGCCCGCCAGTCGCGCAGGAATTGTGTCGTTGTTTCAGGATCGCCAACGACGTACCCGGCAAGAGCGGGAAACCATGGAAGCAGTTCATAGTTATTCATTCCTGCGAATTTGGAGTCCATGCCGGGCGTCCAGGTTTGTGTTTCACATTCCCAGCTGTCGATCAGCAGGCCTTTCAGCAGGCCGTTACCGGCAGGTCCTTTTTTTGATGAAAGCCGGCCGATATAACCTGCAAAATGTTTCTCTGCACCGGTTGGCGACAGCTTGTCGCATTCCCAGCCTGTTGCCTCCGGCGGGGCTGGTGCGTTTTTCTTACCAGTATTCACATTTCCCCAACGCAATACCGTCCACGAACCAGCAGGCGCATCCCAGGCGAAATTTCCCTGCGCATCCATTTTCCCTGTCAGGTTTATGATCCGAGATGGATCGATCCAGGTTGCAGTGGCTTGTCTGGGATGCGGCATGCGAATCAGACCGCGTAAAACCCATGCTGCTTCTGACTCCCAGTTGTTCTTTCTAGCACCCGTGAAAAGCTGGATTGATGTCAACTTCATGCTGTGTTTATTGTCAATGGTGATCCGGTATGTGCTGGCCGGCAGGTCCGAACATGCCAGCGAGATCGGCTTGTTGTCCTGCCAGTTGCTCTGTGGCATTTCATACCGTGCAACTTCGCGTAACCCGTCCGGTAAAACGGCCTGTACCGTAATTGTCACACCCGGATTGTAGCACCAGCCGTGGTTGAAGCCCTGAACTGACGAAAGCTGTACCGTGCGAAGCGTTACCGGTTCCTTGAATGTGGTTTCCAACCAGGCAGGCTCACTTCCTGGCTCCATGATGATCATTGCACCTTTCTCATTTCTTATGCATTTTCCCCATGGTAGTTTTTCACGGTTGCTTTTGATCGACACGGGAACCAATGCATTCCCTGTATCGTCCTCGGGTGTAGGGAACGCCAGCACAGCAACTTCCCGGTAGTCCCGCCACTCCTCCTTGCTCGGTTGCGGCATCGGCAGTGAGGCCATCACATTCGAACCGCCCACAATGTCCGTTCGGCTCCAAATAAGATGACGCATGGCATTGTCGGGCTTAATCCACGGGCCGCCCGACATTGCCCAGCCTGGACAGTTCTGCATGGTGAAGCGCAGACCCAGTCGCCGGCATTCTCCGGCAGTATGTTGAATTACGCTGTCCCATCGCTCGCTGAGGCATTTTATCTGTGGTTCCACTCCGGGCCATGCTTCGCCCATCTGTTCATGGAAAAGCTGGATACCGGAAATTCCCGCGCCCTTTATCGCTTCCAGGTCTGCTGTAATGCCCTGTGTTGACACATTCCCGCCGATAAAATGCATCCATATCTCAGGACGAAATACCTGTGGCGGATTGAGGAAAGCAGTCTCATCAGCATCTCCGAACGATTGCCTGAGCATTTTCCAGGAGGGTGCTGCATCAGGTATCTCCGGTTCAGCAGAAAGTATTGCTGTGAAAGAAAATACAACCAGTCCACAAACGAAACGGTTCATCGTTTCCTCCTATATCCGCTGGCAACCACCCATAGCACGCGAAATCAATATTCAATTGTTACAGGGCCCAAAAGGCCGCTTACAACCGAGTCTTTTTCGAAGCCGAGAGTCCTGCTGTGGTAGGGGCCAAGTTTTTTGACAGGCCATTTATCAAGTGCTTTTGAATACGTATATTGATTGGCGAGGGTGTTGGTTATAATGACTTTCAGCACGTTGTCGCCTTTTCTTGTCTTGCCTTTTATGTCGTAGGTGAATGGCAGCCAGAGCCTCTTTCCGAGCTCTTCGCCATTCAACGAAGCCCGGCAGACATATCGTACATCACCAAGGTCAAGCAACTGTGCGTTCTTCTGTTCAAACTCGGAACATCTGAATCTCACAATATATTCAACATCTCCGGAATAGCTGTCGCCAATGGTCTGTCTCCAGTCGCCGAGTTTGATGTCCACAGCTTGTTCCGAGTTGTGATCATGAACATCCACATCGTGTTCGCCCAGCACGAATTCCCTGGTTTTTCGGCAGGTCCATCCGTCTGATATGGTCTGTAACACTTTGCCGGTGGAAGTGGGGTGCGGCACGAGAGGGAACTGATCATTAGTAAACATGAAAACATATGACCCGGCAAATTTCATGTTAAGAGGTATTGACCATCCGCCTGATACCCTGAAGGCCATTGCAGGTGTCCGGCATTTACCGCTCTCCGGGTCAAACTGGATTATGGGGCGGGATTCATTGAACTGCAAAGTGCTGAATGTATCATTCGTCCCTTCGTTGGTCACAAAATAAATGGAACCATTGTCGACCGTCCGCTTGCATACCCTGACGTCTGGATTTGGCGATTCGAGGACAACAGTCGGAATGAGAAATGACGGCAAGCTGGCGATGGTCACCAGGTTTGCCCCCTTCGGTTTCCGACCTTCTGTTGTACCGTCGATCCAGAGAACCTTTCCACCCGAAGTTATGAATTGTTCCAGCTTCGAGATCGACTTGTCGGACATATAACGGTTGCGCGACACGCAAACCACGTCATAACTCATAGGTCCAGCAACAAGCCGCCCGTTAACAATTTTTGTGGAGCTGCTTTCCAATATATCGTCATCTATGAAATCGAAATCGCACTGGTGTTCAAGAAGGACTTTTGCCGCTTCGTCATTCGAAGAACACACCACCCCCACATTTGTCCCACCCGCCCAAATGTCCCTTACCGGGTAATACAATGCTGTTTTAATGTCCGGCTTTCCAAGGCTGAGCAGGTATCCCAGCCTGGCGATGTATCCATGGTAATCGGGCAGATACCGCCAGAGTGGATTGCACGGACCGAAAACGGGCCTGATTCCTCCCAGGAAATAATCCCTGGTTGATTGCTGATAACTGCTCAATACCAGGAGGTTAATTCCCCGCACGAACTGGTAATCGGATATCCATTTCATCTGGCTTGGAGTCAAGCCGCTGCCATAAACAGCGAATGACTCGGTCAATGCCCACGGAACGCCGGCCTGATGCGCCACAGTTGAGGCAAACTTGGGGAAATGATGGTTGGTGCTGCTGTAAGGCCAGAGCTGACGCCATATGACATCAACGCCGGGAATGTCCATTCTTCTCAAGGCACGTAGCGGATGGCCGTATCCATACTTGCGTGCAAATTCGGTGGCATCCTCGCCATTCAAATGTCCACTGGAAAGGAGATTGTTCCGGTGGCACCAGTCCTGTATCTGACCATAGTAGGCATCCGCGTTCCTCTGCGACCACCAGTCGAAATAATCAATACGCACTTTTCTGTCATGCTCGCAGTCACCTTCAAATATTGAGGGCAGTTCATTCCTGAGATCGTATCCGTATTTGCCATGGAAGTTGGCAACGATGTCGTCTGTCCAGCCGGGATTGGCGGCCTGCGCCTCGTCCGTAAATGTTATGTGTATTGTATTCCCGAAATAATCACCGACTTTTTCCCTGTATTTTTCGTGGGTGAGCCTGATGAACTCCCTGGTCGATTTTGGGTTAAGCAGGTCAGGATAAGAATAGGGCCACCCGGTCTGTCCCTCCTTCACGGTAAATAAAATTACACGCATATTATCACCGTTTATGGTTTCGACTGCCCCAGGAACCAGCTGCTTGACACTGGAATTGCCCTGGTAAAGAAACGCAGACAGGCAACCAGGCGGCACGCTGAAGGCCGCTCCTTTCTTTGGTACAACAACCTGCCTGGCGAGTTGTTTGTAATTAAGCTCCGGATTCTGTTCAACTACACGACCCAGGCAGGCGCCTGACGGCCATCCCCCCTCGTCGTAGAGGTAATTTCTCATTTTCAATTTTCTACACTGTTCCGCGGCAAAACGATACAGGTCAAAATATTCCGGAGTCAGGTAGTCCGGATCCATCAGCGTGAACATGGTAGTCGGGCGAAACGCCATGGGCATCGGATGAAGACAGACACTGCGGGCATCATGCAGATTCATGTCAGTCAGCTGTCTGGAAATCACCTCTTTCGTCACAGAATCATTCCACTGCCAGAAATACGCCGGCCAGTAGAATGAATCAGGATTTTCGAACCGTCTGAATTCAAGTTTGTTGAAATCCTGGTTAATCACTGCCCGCTCCCGGCTGGAACCATTGTGATGGGAAGTGCTCCGGCATGACCAGCTGGTGACCGCGATAAAAGAACACAAAACAGCCGCTGATATCAGACGTGATGTTTTCAGGCAAGTCGTGGAATTTTTACCGGTCTTAGCAGATGGTTCTCTTGTCATAGGATGAAATTCAAATATACAGATGATTCATTTCAACTCTGTCGCGGTTTGGCAGACAATGGCACGAAATGGAAAAAATTACTGAATAAAACTTATCACTGTTAATACGGCATGCCAATACTTTTATTGCCGGGCAACACATACATCTTTTCATCTTGCCTTTGTACCAGTAAAAGTGGTTTAAAGCCCTAAGTGATACTTCCTCTGAGTCCTGAAAGGAGCAAGCCATGCCTGACATCAGCCGCCGCAGTTTCATACAGGGATCAATCCTGGCATCTGCAACAGGTGCAATTACAGCCAATGCTCAGACTGCTGTACCCCAGTCAGGAAGTAAAACGTCCGCTGCAATAACCGTCAAAGATACACTACCAAAGGGGAAGATCGGAAACTTGGAAATGAGTCGCCTCATGATCGGCGGAAACGTAATAACCAATTTCATGCACTGCCGTGATCTGAAATATGTCGACAGCCTTGCTGTCCACTACAATACCGATGACAAGATTCTTGAGACTT
>MHBM01000217.1 GCA_001804885.1 Lentisphaerae bacterium RIFOXYA12_FULL_48_11 | reverse complement strand
GTGTTGAAGAACGGCATGTATGGCCGGCTCATCGAGAGGACATTCATTCCGTGAACAACCCGACAAACCCAAAACAAATAAACATGATGTGGCCGGGACTGATTGCAGCCCTGGCCGCAATCAGCCTTCTTGCACTTCTTGTAAGTCACCGAAGCCCGGAAGCGGGCTTGCCCCCTCCATCACAGGAGAGGGTGCAGACCACAGGAGACAGTGCAAAATCGAAAGATTCCGTACCACCTGTGAAGCGTGCGAGTCGGGAATACACTGCCCTCCGAACGATAGTACCGACACCGGTCGCGGTGCAAGCCACGGACCCAACCACAGGAGAACGCGGATACGAAATGCCCTTCCTTTCCACAAATCGTGTTCCGACAAGCACACCAAAGACGGAGACCGATCCGGTAAAACTGCGCGTGCTCCTGAACTCGGGAACGCCGTCAATCGAGATTGAGGCGCTCCGGCAGCTTGTCCAGAACGGCAGTGAAGAGGCAATTGCAGCGGCCTTGGGAAAAATGCTTACGCTTTCGGTAACCAGTCCTTCCTATAACAGATATCTTGCAGCTTTTGCGAATTGCCGAAGCGCAGCGGTCGCAATGTGGCTCACCGATTTCCTGGGCCGGACGCAGATAGAGGAAGTACGGCAACAAGTCCTTGCGATCCTGGCCGCTTTGCGCGGGCCGGAAGTGATTGAAAGCCTGGCGGCACAATTGGAAAAAACGGCTGATCTGATGCACGCCGAAGACTGTGCGATCACACTGGCCAAGGCCAGCAATCCGGCACAAGCGACATCGCTGAAGGTTTTGCTTGATGCGAAAGAATCGCCGGAAATACAGGCGATTGCAGCCTATGGTCTGGCAAGCGTGGGCAATGCCGAAGCATGTGCCGTCCTTGTGGAAAAGGCTTCATCGGCGGAAGCTATCGCGGTCGCTTGCCGCGATGCACTGGCAACCGTGGATTCCTCCTATGGACAGGAAGCACTGATTCAGGCAGCAGTCAATCTGGAAGTTCCATCTGCTGTACGCTGTTCGGCTGTACAGGCGCTTGCAAACCAGCAGAGTCAGAGGGTCCAGACAGTGCTTATCAACCTGGGGCAAGCGACCAGTGATGCGTCATTACAGGAGACGATTTATCAGGCACTGCAAATACAGTCAGCCAAACAAAACGGGACTCCGCCGCAACTCGGGAGCACGGCAGGAAATGCCGGAATAAATGGAGAGATTTGGTTCTAACAGAAAGGAAAGTGCGATATGAGTAAGTCAAGCAAGACAACGGTAGTATCGGGATTAACAGGATCGTGTTTGCTGGTTATGAACGCATGTGTATGCGTAACGTTGGCCGGCGAACCCACAGTAGTAAAATCGGACGTATTGGCGGATTCACACCCATTAAGTTCACTCCGGAGCGAACTTCTATTGGGGTCACGGAATGTCGACGATACGAAACTCGATAAGAATATTCTGCTTGCGCAGGCGGGCGTCGTCAGCGGTACAGCAGGAATCTTTGTCCTGGCCAACAGCGCGGGCGCCAGTGTAGGCGTGTCACAGGAGTTCAGCTCATGGTCCGACCTTACGGCCGTGTTCAGACCGTCGAGATGGAAGAATCCGTTCAGTGAAGGTGGATCCCTATCCTGGTTGAACTACAAGGCATGGGGTAACGTGCCGGGACGAACGGCGAAGGTTCTCCTGGGTGAAGTGATTGTTGTAGGGGCTACATATGCGATCATTGATGCCAGTTCAGGCGACGGGCATGACGATGCAGAAACAACCACGCCTGTAGCGAGCAGCACTTCCTCTGCAAGAGCCAGTAATGACGAGAGTGCGAGTAGCACCACTACTGCACCTGCCGAAGAATCGAGCACGCCGGCTACACCAGTTCCACCAGCTCCTCCAGCTCCTCCAGCTGGTGGAGAAACCCCGTTCTAAAGCTTAAACTAATTTGAACCTTGGAGGGCTTTGCGAAGGGCCGATCGAATAGATCGGCCCTTCCGAATTCGGAGCCAACATGAACAAGAACAACTGTGTACCGCAAGCAATCGCTGCCATAGTGATTCTGGCAGTGATCACCAGTCTGGGCCAGGAAGTCCGCATTGCGAGCCTGGATACGTCCGGGCGATTGGGCTTCACCCTATCGCCGACAGGAACAGTCACCGACTACTCCTGCTCGGTCGAATGGTGTTCAACACTTTGCAGTGGCGGCTGGACAAACACCTGGCAGCAACCTTTTGCCCCGTTTTCGCAGTCTAATGGGATGTTTTACGTCAGTCTTCCCAGGTTTTTCCGAATCCATTGCGCGACGGGAACCGTGCAGACCACGAATGCGCCGGGATGGACGAACTACACCGTAATGGGCATCATACCATCGCGAATTGCAGACGGCTTTATCTGCTGGACGAACAACGGCGATACGGGGCTTGTCTATTCCGTCGAACATGCGGCGAACACAAACGGCGACTGGTTGGGCCAATGGACCTGCCAGACGAATATTCACACAATTACAACCGTTACAAACTTCTTCGGTCTGCCAATGTCTTTCAGAGTGGTGAGCATCAAGCCAAAGGACAACGGCGAAGTCCCCTGGTAGCAGAATGGCACTCCCGCCATGGTAGGGTTATACCCCAGAGGGTTATACCCCATAGCGAAGTGCAATCCGGTCGACTACAGTACCCACCATGAAACAAATAGATAGTGATCAGAAAATGAGAAATACATTTGAAGATACGTCCATTACATGTTCGATGAATGCACACTACAAACGGGTACGGTTCTTGAAATGAAGGTAATGAAACAGATTCCTATGGGCCTCGTCCTTGCGGTGATTGTGATGGTCCCGCACTGGACGTCGGCCGCAGGTCCGGAGCCAGTCGACCTGGGCTCGGCTTCCAATTTCACAATTCTGGCCGGCTCCGCTATCACCTCTGCGGGGGGTACCATCAATGGCGATGTCGGGCTCAGCCCGAGCGGCGGATCCGACATCAGCGGCGTGACGACCGGCCAAGTGAACGGGACCATCTATGTGATCGATGCCAATGGGCCGGCAGGCTCCGTGATAAATCCTGCTCTGTTAACCGCGGCCAAGAATGATTTGACCATAGCGTACACCAACGCCGCCGGACGCACACCGACCACATCCTACGGCGCGATCTTCGACCTCGGGGGGTTAACACTGACGTCCGGTGTCTACAAGGGCGAGACCTCCTTTGGGATCACGGGATCCCTGACGCTCGACGGCGAGGGCAACTCCGATGCCGTTTGGATCTTCCAGGCCGGGTCCACACTAATCACGGAACCGGGCAGTAGCGTGGTACTGATCAACCGCGCGCAGGCGAAAAACGTTTTCTGGACGGTCGGGAGTTCGGCGACTCTCATGACCAGCTCCGCTTTCAAGGGAACCATCATGGCGATAACATCCATCACGACGGACAGCGGTGCCGTCATGGACGGCAGAGCCTTGGCACAGAACGGAGCGGTTACCTTCAACTCCGTGTCGGGCGGTCTGCCCATCCTGTCCATCTCCGTCTCACCCGCAACCTGGGCGGCGGGAACAGTCGCCGCGGGCACGGCTCAAATGAGTTCCTCCGGCAATAAAATAACTGTCACCAACAATGGCAGTGTCGCGGAAACGTTTACATTACAAATTTCTGACGAAGATGATCAAAATCTATGGACGCATTCGCCATCAAAGAGCGGCGCGGGAAACAATATTTATGTTCTTTCAGGGTTATTTTGCGCCGGATCAGATTCTCCGGTTGCGGGCAGCTTTAATCAAGCCACGAGTGAGGATGTTCTGACTGCGACGGAGCAGAATGCCACAGCCACACAATTTACTTATGCGGAAGGAACCGCGACAGGAGTGAATGTCCCCGTAAATGAAGGGCGTTCCCTGTGGTTGAGACTGGATACGCCCACTGCGGGCACGGGCGGCATCGAGCATAAAATTACGGTTCGCGTTGGCTGCTTTCAGCCATAACAAAGATTTATTGAATATTGAAGGAGGTAAAAGCTAGAAGCCAGGTGGCTGAAAGCTAAAGGCCGATGACAAAGGTCGAATGCAGGATGCAGAAAATTAAAGTTAGAAACGTAGAAACAAAAATAAGTCACGCCTGAAAGCGTGATAAAAAAGGAAAAGTAAATGAAATCAATGACAAAGTTAGTATTGGCGGCAATGTTTGCGGTCGGCTTCATCTCTTTGGGCGCCCCCAAAGCGAACGCAGCAACGCCCACCGACACAATCGCGGTTACGGTTACATTGGACAGTATTATATCTGTAATTGTTGATGTACCCTCATGGGCGATAGGAGCGAAGGCTCTGAGCGCAACATCGATATCCGATTTAGTTACTGCCACAAACGATGGCAACGTGGCTGAAAAGTTCATGATTAAAGGCGCCAATGGCGCCGGTTTATGGACTCTTGGAGCGGTAATCGGTGAAGATATATTCGCGTTGGGCTTTGATACAACAGACGCATACGAGACGTTCGTAGCCATCGATACAACGGGCGTTGAATTAGCAGCGTCCGTTGCGGTAGCTGGAACTCAAACGTTCAAGATGCAGTATAGCATGCCATCCACCAATACTAAGACCGTTGGACTTGGGCAGGGTTTCGACGTAACCGTGACAGCCAGCGCACCATGAAAAAAACACTGTGAGATAAAAATCCCCGCTGGGCGTGGGGTGGATATCCGCTCTGCGCCCCAGCTTTGGGATAAAGACCGTGATCAAATGCAGGCCAGGGCAGTTATGAGTTTAACATGAAAAAGATATATTACCTGATATTGACGCTGATTTTACTGACGGCTTGCTCCGGTCGGCTGGAGGCGGCATCGTTGAAGGTAAGTCCGGCGGGATTTATCATTCATAATATCGTCCCCGGCAGGACTTACGATGTATACAAGGAATCGGGCCTGCAGTTAACCATTTATAACGATAGTGCGGCGGACAAGACTTATCTCCTTTCCGCGCACCGTCCTTCCGAAGGTGGCACATGGGAAAAGGGCTACTTGGAAATACCTGATCCAAAGTGGTGCTGGTTTGACCGGAATGAGATAAAGGTGGAAGCAAACAGCAAAGCTTATGTCAGATTTCACTTAAAGGTTCCGGATGAGGAACGCTATTACAACCAGCACTGGGTGGTTACCCTTAATATAGCCGGCAAACCCGGGCCGGGAGGTGGCGTTGGTGTTGCGATAAACGTCCGGGCGCAGATTGAGACTCAAAGCAGGGCTGCTCTGAAAAGCGTGACTCCTGACGGACTGATTGGCGTGGTCCCTTCCGTTATCACTTTGAAAACAAAAGAAAATCGCGAGGTTGTTATTTTCAATAACAGCGCTACCAACGAGACCTACAAAATTTATCCGCTGACCGATAAAGAGAAGTTTCAAAAATACATTTCTGCCGGGTTCAGTCCTTTGCCCGAACCGGACTGGCTCAAGCTGGGCGATGGAAGCATAACAATCCCTGCCGGCGGCAGGAAAACTCTCAGCCTGAAGGTGTCGTTACCGGAAAAAGAGAAAAAGAAATATGAATCCATCATCTTTATAGAGGGACAAAGCGCCACCGGATTTATGAGAGTCCAATTTATGGGCACAGACGATAAAACAGAAGTCATGAGGCAGGAGACAAAATGAGAGCGCCGGCCAGGATATTTGTTTTTCTCCTTTTTTTGTTCGGCATTCACTTCAGTGCTGGAACCGCCTGGGGAGAGAAGAAGGATATAGGTTTATCCGTTGAGCCGGGATGGCTTTTAATCCGGAACGTTCCGGTTGGTCAGCTCTATGATATGGAACACCAGACAAAGACACTTTTCAAAATCCACAACGGCTCGGATAAGCCCCGCCGTTATAGATTGAAGGCTGATAGGCCGGACAAAGTGGGCGTAAAGGTCCTAAGGGGCTATGCCAGCATACCCGATCCTGCCTGGTTCTGGTTTGAGAAAAACGAGGTACTGGTGCAGGCCAATGGTACGGAAGAAATAAATATGTTCGTACGTATTCCAGATGAAGAAAAATATTGCAATCAGAAATGGGCGCTTGGCATAGACGTGGAAGGTAAACCTGAGGCCGGCGAAGGGCTGGTTTTAGCGGTCTCGCCTGTTTTCTATATTGAGACAGAATCAAGAGCCGAGCTGAAAGAAAAACCAGCCGGTTTCCTGGGACTGGCACCGGCGACAATCGTCCTGGAAAAAACGGCTTTGGGTAAGAACAAAACTACCTCCACAATAAAGGTGTATAACAATGACAGCCGGCCACATTTTTATAAGATCGGCTCAATTATTCCTCACGCTGAACCAGGCCGGCAGGTTATACCCCCTTCGTCCGGTTTTTCCTGGATACATAAAAAAGAATGGCTGAAGCCCAGTGTCAGCGCTTTAAAAATAGGCCCCCACGAACAGAAATCGATAACTTTACATATGGATATTCCCGAAAAGACGGATCTTCTTAACCAACGCTGGGAAGGGATAGTCTTTGTTGAATCCGAAGAAGGTCCGGCCGATTTTGCGCGCGTACAGGTAAAAAGCTCCGAATGATAAAGGCAGGCAACAGATGTTTGTTATAGAAAGAATATTTTTATCCGTTAAGAAACTGCGAATTTTCGCCCGCAGAGCTTCATTTTCCTGGTTAATCATTCTTTTGCCTTTTTTCTTAAGTCATGCTTATGCGGAACCTAGTGCGACGATTACGGTTACTGTTTCCCTGTCCTCTACCAACAGTGGTCCAGTCAACCTGGGATCCATTACCAATTTTATGATTTTTGCCGGCTCCGCCATCACTTCAGGTGGTGGCATCATTAATGGGGATATCGGACTGAGCCCGAATACCGGGACGAACATCACAGGTTTGACCGCAGCTCAAGTGAACGGGACAATCTATGCAGTCGATAATACGGGACCTGCAGGTTCGGTAATGGATCCCGGCCTGTTAACCACGGCCAAGAATGATTTGACCGCGGCATACAATGACACCGCCGCACGAACAAACGTGACTTTTGTAAATCCAGGATCCGGCAATATAGGAGGGATGAACCTCCTCCCCGGCATCTACAAATTTACGAGCTCGGCCTTGATAACGGGAACGAACGTCACACTCACGGGCGGTGCAAATGATGTCTGGATCTTCCAGATAGGAAGCACACTGACAGTGGGCAGCGGAATTCAGGTTATCCTGGCTGGCTGAGCAAGGGCAAAGAACATTTTCTGGCAGGTAGGTAGTTCGGCGACGCTCGGAACCTACCCCGTCTTCAAGGGGACCATAATGGCTCAGGAATCGATCACAATGGATGCCAACTCGACAATGGACGGCAGGGCATTGGCACAGACTGGAACAGTTACATTCAACGGCATTAACGGAAGTCTGCCGCAGGAAGACTTCGGCCCGCTTTCGATCCAGATCAACGCCCCCACGAATGTGGCAACCTATACCAGCCTGACCAATCTCCAGAACATGGGCGGCACGTCATCGGACAGTATCGGGGTAACGCTAGTCACCCTCCGGAACAGCCGGGACGTTGCGTTATTCAACTG
>MHBM01000216.1 GCA_001804885.1 Lentisphaerae bacterium RIFOXYA12_FULL_48_11 | reverse complement strand
AATCGGCAATTTCGCAAGGTTAAAGACCTTGCGATAAACCGCCGTCCCACTGTAATACCTGATTCCGTCCTCCGGTCTCTCGGTCCAGGAAATTAACGTTTCAAATGTAAAATCCCGGAATTCCAGATTCTCTCCTGGTAGGGACGACCCGCCGGGTCGTCCGTAGACGCCGCGGCGCGGCGTCCCTACCTTGGGATAAATCCACTTTGAGTCGAATGCAACTTCCCAGCCGCCTGTTATCTCCATCAATGGCTTAAGTTGTGGAAAGTCTGGTAGGGCGCGACCGCTGGGCGCGCCGCTTTTCGAACGGACGGCCCGGCGGTCCGTCCCTACCAACGACTTCCTGAACACCACGAACGCCGATCCGCACGGAACAAATTGCAGCGGGATAACTGTCCGCCCCGCTTCCTCGCGGTATTCTGACAATGGCCGGATCTCCCCGCTGACAGCATCCCACAACTCCGGCACCCTGCCGGAAACCCGGAATGTGCACGTAACGTTCTCCGGACGGTTGGTGCGATTTGCAACGAAGTAAATATCAGCTTCATTAGTCCGGCGATGAATGTAATTGATCAGGGTCTGCGCATCACCGCCACTGAACTCGAAATCGGGTTTGACTCCGGCACTCTGCAGCAATTCCCGTGCCGTTTTTTCTGCCGTAATTTTTCCTGTGTTCCACAAAGTGTCGGCAATCTGTCTTAATTCGGCATCATTCTGCGGATAATCCTGCAGACTTGTCGCTTCTTCAGGTTTCGGTCCGACAATTGTCGCCCCTGCCGCAACAAATTCCTTCAGTTTCCGCAGCACAGGCAGAGAAATGGAACTGGAATCACGCAGCACCAGCACCCTGTAGCTCATGTTTACCCCGCCACATGCGGGGCCGCTGGGCAACACGATACGACCTTCCTTGACTTTCGCCTGAAGAAGTACTTCCTCGGTAATGACGTCATAGTCATACCCCGGCAGGACATGAGCCGGATCTGTAAACTTGTGCTGAGTAAAGTTTGGAACATGATCGCCATAATAATAGCAGACATCCGCGACAAAATGGCCCTGCTGAAGCATGAACTGACAACGGTTGATGTAATCGAAGAACGGCCCGGATTTCGACCACCACGTAACATTAGGGTTTAAATGCGTACCTGCAAAATACTGGATACCCGGTATACCCTGCGATTCGGGCGAACATGCAAATGCATGCCAGACCAGCAGATTCAACCCTTCACAGAGTGCATGATCAAAAGACGGCTTCAGGTTATCCCAGAGCGTTTCCTGCCAGTGCGGACCTATAGTTGTAAATCCTTCGGCAAGCACCAGCTTTCGCCCGTATGTGTGTGCCGCAGAGGCTGGCTGCTTCACGAAGAAACGGTTCTGGTCCCCGATCCGGTGCCGCCACGACCATGCCCAGAATTCGCTCATCGGAGCATCATTAAAACCCAGGCATCTTTGTGCATCAATGGGCACCGCGTGCGGGCCGCCCGATTCCGGGTGAATCAACATTCCATGCCTGTGAGCGCCGTCACGGAATGGACGGTAATGATTGTCGATAGCGAGATCACCTATCGTCTTTTGGAAATCGTGCATGAATCGGTTACTGGCATCCCGGTTGTCAATAATCCGGCCTGCCAGGACCGGCATCCATGGCAGCATGTCGTAACCGCGCCTCTTCCTGAATTCCTCACGGATCGAAGGCGTCCAGTTTAGAGGTTCAACTTCCCAGCTATCGGTATGCAGGTATTTCAATGTCGTGCCGGCAACCGGACCTGCATCAAGAATTAACGGCTCAACTACAGCATCCCAGTAACGCTTGAATGCTCCGGCATCCAATACGTCCAACGAATAACCTTTCCAGCCTTCGCTTGACGTGGAAACGTATGAATGATTGCCAATAGTACAACCGAAACGAAACACCTGCCACACACCGGCGGGAACATCCCAATTCAACACGCCATCCTTGTCCATCCGCGCAGTTAGATCGACAACATCACCCGGTTTTGCGTCCTCTTCACCTGGTTCAGCTTCCACATCTTCAAAAAGCAATCTGGTATCCGGAGCAGAAAAATGGAGAGGCTTGTGACCGGCCTTCTGCTCCCAGCTCTGTATCATACGTTTTTTAGCAACGACATCAGGCCATGAACCGTCCTTGCCGGAAATACGCAGCTCGGCAATCTGAACATTACGCGGTGCCTTCGGAGAACCGCGGTCAAATGAGCTGAATATGGCGAGCCGGAAAACGCTGCCAACCGTGGGATCGAATATTTGAGCGCTTTCCTTTTTGTCTTCTACCGTGAATGTCTTTACTGTACGAAACTTTTTACCGTCATCAGAAACCTGCAGTTCGCAATCGCGGGGTCCATAACCAGGCCGTGGCTGGATCTTAAGTCGATCAACACTCGTGGGAGCGGTAAATTCAAACTGTACCCAGGCTGGACTCTCGCGTGACGGACCGACACGTAATTTACCCGTGGTGGAAACCCAGAATGTGTCAGGATTGCCATCGGCAAGATATTTCAACGGCTGAGCAGGCTGCTCGGAACATGACTTCATACCAGCAAAAGCACCCGTCTTTGCATCACCTGGTTTTAAACAATAGGCCACAACAAATGCGTCCCGGTAATAACCGTCGCGATTAGCAGGCTCAGGCAGTTTCTGCACAATCTTTGCCGGGCCGGTTACGCGTGTTTCAGACCAGGCAAGTTTCTTTGCCGCATCATCGGCTGTTACGGATGGGCCACCGAGGTTCCAGCCGCTCTGGATGTTGAGACTCATCTCAAGGCCAAGCCGGTCAGCTTCGCGCAGGGTATGTTTGTAAAGTTCACGCCACTCAGGCGAAAAGAATGTCGGCCCGTGTGGCGCTCGCTCATTGCCATCCTGGCTGGAACCGTCGGCATCACAGATAAGAGCTCCGCCGAACCCCTTTGCCTTCATTTCCTCCAGGTCGCGGGTTATTGCAGCCTTGTCGACACAGCCGTTCAGCCACCACCAGTAGGCACGCAACCGCGCATCGCGTGGAGGGTTTAACCAGCCGCCTTCCAGATCATCGGCCGCTAAGAGCGCTCCGCCAAGAAATACCATCGATAAAATTGTAATAGTTGTTCTTTTAATCATAGGGCTTCCCTTATTATCTCGCAGCTTATGCGACATATTCATCAAGCAACCACCTGTATACACGGCACTATTCAAGGCTCATGCCTGGTAGAGCCTGGTGACCCACGCTTGGCATGAACCCACCCGTCTTCATCAAAGGCACGAGCCTTTCGAATTCTGCGCGCATTGCGTCCTCCCCCCATGGGCATAACTATCCTCAGTTTAGGGAACTTCTTCCGCAACTGCACACCTTCATCTCCAGCCTCTCGCTCAAACGGCCGAATTACAGATTCTTCAGGTAATTATTACAGCCCTCAAAACTGCGGGGCCTCTTTCAAGATGTTCATGGTCATGGCATATAAACCCCAACAAACCTGAGTAGCTTCGTCTACTGATCGTTACGGTTACGAGAATATTTCCGGCCTACTTGGTTGGCTTGTGAAAATTGTAATCCGAATAGTTAACAAGCATTTTATTGGGCCAGCCGATAAACCCGAAAAGCGTACCCATCCACGAATTCTGCTCAACTTGAATGCGCGACCATACCGGAAGAGGTTTGTCTTCGCCATCCATTTTCAGAAAGTCGTATTCAATCATCACTGTAAGATCTTTTGCCTCGGTCAGATATAGACGTGCCCCGGTAACAAGAGTGTTCTTCTTATCTATAATCAATCGGATAGCATTCAGGTGAACGTTCTTATGAAAAGGAAGATCCAGCTTCTCAACGGCCACAACCAGCTGTTCTTTTGTTTCCTTAACAATTTCCACCTGCCCACCTTTTGCGATCTCCTCTCTGGCAAGTGAGAGAAATGATTTCGTTGTTTTGTTCCATAATGAACCAAGTTCACTTTTACCAATCATCTCGTTCAGCGCCGGTTCAACCTGCATCCTGAACTCAGGCGGCAACCCCTGGATTGTTGCCTTGAAGTTGCCGTTACCGCTACGATACATCAATGTCAGCTGGTTTATTGCTACAGGCAGCGGTGACCCCTTGGTAACTTTTTCCTCAATGACAGTGTTCATCTGCTTCGAGGCCACGATAACATCGAAATCATATCGATACATACGCTCCGAGTTGTCAATCGCAAGCTGCACACGGTCCTGAATGTTAGTTGAAACCAACGCATTCGTCTCCTGGGCCATATTGCAGAGTGGTGCAAGAAACAGCCCGGCGATCAAGCCTATGCCGGCGGCCGGAACCCCTATCCTGCTCAGAAAAATCCCGGCAGATACATATCTTTGAGGTTCACCATGGTCCACTGAATAATTACAATTCATTACAGAGTTCTCCCTATAGCTATTATTGTTGACATAAAACATATCGAACGATTCCCCGGAACCGCCATCTACCATAATGGCGCGAGAAGCACAACGGCGAGTAGTGCGATTGTCGTCTTCATGGTTTTGCTTTCACATCATCCAGCACCGCCAAGAGCGCGTGGTAGTTCTCGACGAGCATTCCTTCGTAGCCGTGGCAGCCACCCTTCCAGTCGCGCCAGTCGCGCGACATGCCGTTCTCGCCAAAGCCCTGGAACTCGCCGCGCGCGTAACCGGCGAGCATAGGGTGAAAAATCTTCCGTGCGTCGGCCACGCGGCCGAGCTGGTAGAGCGCCTTGATCGTGTAATAGGCCCAACAACCGGTCGCGCCACCGTTCTCGTAGTACTGGAAACCGTCAGAGCCATCCTCGCGTTGCGGTTCGCCAAATTTTTCCGGCGGGGAATTGTGATACACGTAGTCGCCCTTCTTGACCGGCACCAGATTACCTGGCAGGCCAAGGCTGAAATTGGTGAAGCCGACCGCCTGCATCTTGGCAAGCAGCTTGTCCATCACGGAGTTGGCGGTCGCGTCGTCGAGCAGACCCGCAGTGATCGCTACGCCCTGCACGAAAGTGAACCAGTAATCGTGCAGTTGTCCGTCCTTGCTCTTCCAACCGGCGAGCACACCCGTCGCGGGGTTGAGGAAGGTCGGCACATAGGCAGTGCGCAACTTGGCGGCCTTGTCCGCGAACTCCGTGGCATCGGCGGCCTGGTCCAGCTTTCGTGCAAGCTCGGCGAACAGGCTGCAGGCGCGATAGGCGAGCGCGTTGGCGTAGGCATCCTCGTGGCCGAAGTTGATCGTGTCCCACCAATTCGAGGGGCGCTTCTCGCGCAGCGGGCGGTCACCATAGTTGCCTGTCGCCTCATACTCGATCAGGCCGTTGCCATCGCGGTCGCGTGCCATCATCTCGCGGGCGAGCGCGAGCAGCTTCGCATAATTCGCCCGCGCCCACGGCAGGTCCGGCTTGCTCTCGGCGTAAAGGCACGCGGCGACCAGCAGCGAAGGATGCACGTCGAGCGAATTCCACGGCGTACTCCAGCCGGCTATGTCCATGCCGCCGGGACCGGGGCCGTAGCCGATCTGGCCGTAACCTTTAGCGCCGGAGAGATAGCGGTCGAGCGTCATGCGGACGAGGTCGAGACATGTCAGGCCGTCGGCCAGCGGCGGCGCAACCCGCGCGACCTCGGCGTAAGTAAAGACCGAGAAGGTTACCGGGTCGCTCGACGCGTTGTTCGCCAGCATCTGGCCGCGCGGATTGATCTGGAAGATATTCAGAAAGTCGCGGCGGAACCCGTCGTATAGCGGGTTGTTCTCGATCCCGGTCAACGCGGGATGAATCAGGGTGACTTCCAGCCTGTATTCAATGTGCTTCTGCTCAGCGGTGGCCGGAGGGAACTCGATGAACACAAACGGGCCGGGCTTGACGCGCCGCCGCGCCTCGTACTCAAACCTGGCGCCGGGTGTGCTGCTGGTGACGCGCACCGTGCCCATGTCCGGCAGATGCAGCAGACACGGCAACGCCATCTGACGCTCGCCCGGCTTCATCAGTCCCAGCAGCGTCGCATGGTTCTTCTTCTGGTCAAAGGTCAGCTTGAACGATGGCGCCGTGACCCCCTCAACGAACTCCGACCGCAATGTCATTACTCGTTCGTCACATTCTATCCGCCAGACCGGTTTGCCATTCAGCTTATAAGTGAACTGTCCTTCCAACTGCAGTCCAGGCACCGCAACTGTATTTGTTTCCGCCAATATCGGGTTTTGTTCCACCTTCCCCTGCCCTAGAGAATCCACCGACAGCCAGCTGAACGTGGTCGCATTTCGCGAAAACCCAACGGAATAAGATTTTGATTTGAAGTCCGGCTGAACGGCAAAAACTGTTGATGTAGTGATTAAAACACCAAGCTGCAGGATCTTCAATTTCATCGACGTATTAATCATGTTAAACTCCCATATCAGTCTATTCGTTACCGCAAACCATTTACAACATACTCATCCAGCAATCGTCGGTAGATGCGGTACTGTGCAAGGCTAACTCCCGGCGGCGTCTGGTGATCCACGCTGGGAATGAATCCTCCTGTCTTCATCAGTGGCACAAGCCGTTCGAACTCAGCTCTCATCGCCGCCTCGCCCTTCGGCATAACCATCTTGTCATAGTGTCCCACCATCCGCAGCTTCGGGAACTGCGTCCGCAGTTGCATTCCGTCAACTCCGGCCTGACGCTCAAGTGGAAGTACTCCCTCCACACCCATATCCTGGAGCCACGGGACAAGTTTAGTCACATCACCATCTGTATCCACAATGGTAAGCATTTTCATCTCTTTCGCCCGCGCCAGCATCTTGTTGTAATATGGCGTCATGAACTCGTCACATATCTCGCGCGATACCATCGGCCCGTTGTTGTACGACATGTCCTCCGCAACTGTCATAAACGTCGGACAGCCTATCTTCTCGATCTGATCGAGAAGGTTCATATTGAAATCGAGAAGGTCCTGGTTGATCCGGTGCATAAGCTCCGGTTGATCGTAATAAGCATACATCAGCTTCTCAAAACCCATTAACGTACGCGGAAACCAGAAATAGCCTTCCAGCGTAATCCAGACAACCGCATCGCCCTTCTTCTGCCTCGCGAACCACGGCGACATCCCCTTGATGGATGCCGAATGATCCGGCAGGAGCTGGGGCCGGAGCCGCAGGTAATCACCCATGTTGGAAACTATACCCTCCACATGATGCTGGGTCGCCTCAATAGTCGGATCAGTGGTGCTGAACCAGAACTGGATATAAGGGTCCATGCCGAAGTATTCATGAATATCAAAAATGCTTTTCCTGTCTTTCGGCAGGCCTTCCCCGTGCCAGCGTTCAATAGTTTTGTCCCACCACATGGCCCATTCCCAGACAGGAAGACGGTCAACGGGCTGAAAATTCATCACTGCGCGGAATCTTTCGACGTGGTTCATTCTCCTCCTTCAGAAAGGCTGTTCCAGATTGGTGAATAAAATATAGAATAATCGAACCCAGAGCGTAATGGACAATCTGACCTATTTATTGTACAAAATGACACTGAAGAATTTCCGAATGTAGAATGCCGATTGTCGATTGATCCAGAAGAGCTTGTTTGGAAAACACTTAGCAATCGCAGGAAATAAACCGTGATGACAGGCACACCGAGCTTCT
>MHBM01000215.1:3353-7579 GCA_001804885.1 Lentisphaerae bacterium RIFOXYA12_FULL_48_11 | reverse complement strand
TATTGAAGATTTCCTCAATCACAAACTGTGCGGTGCAATTGCAACCGATTACACAATGGCCTCATGCATGCTCCTGTTCGATCAGAAGAAACTTAGTTGGTCTGATGAACTGCTTGTAGAATCCGGTGTTGACCTAAAACTTCTGCCTGAGCCGCGTCAAAGCGGCTCAAGGCTCGGAAATGTAACGACAGAAGCTGCCAGACTCACGGGTATCCCGGAAGGAACACCTGTAATTCTGGGCGGACAGGACCATATTTGCGGCACAATCCCAACAGGCGTGTACAAACCCGGAACAATGCTCGATATAATGGGAACATGGGAAAATGTGATTGCCACAGTCAGACATCCCGTACTTACACCGGAAATACTTCAATCTGGGATCTGCATGCAAGCACACGTTATAAAAGACGTTTACGCAGCATGGGGCGGATCTGCTGCGGGGGAATCACTGGAATGGTTCAGAAAAGAATTTGCCCGTGATCCGGCCCAGAAAGACGGCCTTTCACCATGGAACAACATGATCAGCGAATTGGAAGACATCAAACCCGGCTGCGGCGGCGTGATGTTTCTGCCACACATATCGTCAGCTGGGTGTCCCGTCAATGACAGCCATGCAATGGCAGGCTTTGCGGGATTAAGCAATACCGCCACAAGAGCCCACTTGCTGCGCGCCATAATGGAAGGACTGAACTACCAGTTTATGGATATGTTTGAGGCCCTTGAATCCAGCCTGAACACCAGGTTCACAAGCATCACAGCCACAGGCGGCATGAGCAGGAATGGATTCTGGATACAGAATAAGGCGGATATGACAGGCATGCAGATAGAAGTTTCAGAAGTTGTGGATGCATCACCGCTTGGAGCAGCGGTTCTTGCCGGAATTAGCCTTGGCCTTTACGCCGACATCGATGATGCATATAACAGGGTCAGACGGCCGGGCCGGATTTATAAACCAAGAACCGAGCTGACAGGCAAATACAGGGAATACTACAGGATATATAAGCAGATGTACCCGGCGCTCAAGTCTGTCAGCCACAAATTATTTGACATCAAACTCCACGGCTAAAACCCTCAGTTTTGACTTGCTTGCCGGAACAGATTATTTCTATTGAATCCCGCTCTCATTCCCAACTATTATACGCGAAATACAAAAGGAGAACCTCATGACTGTAAACCGTATCGTAGCCTTGGCCACAACACTTGTTCTGACAATCTCGACAATCACGATGGCAGCCGATGATTGCAGCGTATCGCTGTTTGACGGCAAGACTCTCGACGGCTGGATCCAGAAGAACGGAACCGCAACATACCGTGTCGAAGGTGACACTATTATCGGCAAAACCACACCCAAAAGCCCGAATTCATTTCTCTGCTCGGCCAAGGAATACGGCGATTTCGACCTCGAGCTGGAAGTTAAGCTCATAAACAACGAGCTCAACTCAGGCATACAGATCCGGTCCCAGACAAAAGAAGCCAAGGGCACAGAGAAGTTCGGGCGTGTTAACGGTCCCCAGGTTGAAATCGCAGCAGGTGGCGATAACGGATCGCCATCAGGCTATATCTATGGCGAAGCATGCGGCGGATGGATGACTCCGGACGCCAAGCGCAAGTCCCACAAAGCATTCAAGCGTGGCGAATGGAATAAGTACCGCATTCTGGCCCAGGGTCCACGTATCCAGGTCTGGATAAATGGAGAAAAAATTGACGATCTGACCGACGAGGCTAAATTCAAGACCCACGCCAAGGGTTTCATAGCTCTCCAGGTCCACGGCGTAGGTGACAAGGGTCCGTTTGAAGTAGCCTGGCGCAATATCAAAATCAAAGTCCTGGACAAATAGCAGCAATCTTTTATGTGTTACCCTTGCCTGCGAGTTATAGCCCTATTGATCGCAGCACGGGAAAACTCCGAGATGCAGAGGCCGTTTTTGCCAAAGCTTACGTGCCATTAGCATGAAGGTCATTAATTTCCATCCAGCCGCTGAATACGATCTGTATCCTGTAGTTGAACTCAATATTCGAGGATGCCTCACAAAAAAGTTTCCATCAGGATTCTAAACAACAGGAGAAACAATGCACAAAACAAGAGATGTCCTGATAGTCGGGACGGAACCGCCCTGCCCACGGTGTGATCTGCTGGGTATCCTTGTTGAGCAAATAGAGTCCTCAGACTTAACTATCAATCTACGGCATTGTTCATTCGATTCACCTCTGGCAAGAGAACTTGGCCAACGACTCGGACGCAAGATCGGCACTGCCAAGCATGTCGCAAAAGATGCTGGCATCCCCATTGATTGGGATGCCGTTCATGACCTGATAGACAGAAAGAAGTCATCCTTGCCATTGGATTGCCGGCCAGCAGACACATGGTCCCCCGATTTGGACAGCATACTTGAGCCCTGTCAAAGGGTAGCCGAATCGGTGGGTTATCTCATGACACCTATCTTGGTAGTAAACGGTAAAGTCGTACATTACGGCAGTGTACCATCACAACAGCAGATCGTATCGTGGCTTTCAGAATAGGAATGTCGACAAGTTTTTGCACTGAATTCTTAGTAAGCGGCGAACTCGAAACGGTGAAAATGGTGGTTCGGTGAAGGAAAGAAGACAATGGAATTGACCGATCTAGGATATGACGGCTGGTTTGAACAACGCTCCGACTCCCTTCTGCAACCGGGGTACAGCATGGCGCGCGTCACAGCCGTGGATAGGGGTGCCTTCCTCGTCCGAAATCAGGACGGCGAGACCTATGCGGAAATCGCGGGAAAGTTGCGTTTCACAGTTGAGTCTGCTGTAGATCTGCCCTGTGTGGGCGACTGGGTGTGCGTGCAGGGCCACGCATCGGGCGGTCCCGCCGTAATCCATAGCGTCGTACCGAGAAAGACGTTCCTGCGCCGGAAGTCCCCAGGCAAGTCTGCAGATTTCCAAATGATCGCGGCAAACATCAATGTCGCCTTTATCGTTCAAGCCTGTGGATACGATTTCAACCTGGCCAGGCTGGACCGATACCTTGTGATGGCTAACGAGGGGGCGATTGAGCCGTGGATCATACTGACCAAGACAGACCTGATATCGCCTGAGCAACTTGATCAGATAATCGGGCAAGTAAAACACACTCGCGGCTCCACCCACATCCTTGCCATCAGCAACACAACGGGTGTTGGCTTGCACGAGTTCCGCGCGCTCCTTGTTCCCGGAGAAACGTACTGCCTGCTTGGCTCCTCGGGCGTCGGAAAGACCACACTCATCAACCGATTGATCGGACACGACACGTTTGACACCAGGTCTGTCAGCGGAACTGGAGAAGGTGTCCATACCACTGCCCGCCGCCAGTTGCTCATTCTTGATAGTGGGGCCATGTTGATCGATACACCGGGAATGCGCGAACTGGGACTTCTTGGGACGAGTGACGGACTGGACGATACGTTCGTCGAAATCCGGGAATACTCTAAGAACTGTCGCTTCGCGAACTGCACACACACCGAGGAACCTGGATGCGCAGTCCTCCTGGCTGTGGAAAACGGGACCTTGAGCGAGGACCGGTATCAGAGCTACCTCAAGCTCAAGAAGGAAATCGAATACCATGATCTCTCATATGTCGAGAAAAGGAGAAAGGACAGATCATTCGGCCGATTTATCAAGTCCGCCAAGAAGAGCATGAAGAAGTGAGCGACCACACCGAACGTGGAAGCAAAAAAAAGCAGGAAGCACCAGCCACCGCCTAAAACCGTAGCAACAGGGTCCTTGCCGGATATTCACAGAGCACGATGATCAAGTCTCAGTCTTCTATGATCACCCGGAAACCAACATCATGCACGGGTTGATATGTCTCATAAGCAAGACGTATTGAGGAACCCGCTTCCCTGGGTCGGCTGTTCCAGGACCCGCCACGCGCAACTTTCTTCTCTGCCATGTTCCCGTCATTGCGTCCATCATCATCCTTGTACGGATATGGACGGAAACTTGTCCGCGTCCATTCACTTACATTACCAACGATATCTTTCAACCCCCAGGGATTTGCATCGTACTGGCCCACAAAATCCACCACAAACCATTTATCTTCAAACCGTTCCTCATGCAGGGGAAAATTCTTTTCAGGCGAATATGGCTTACGCGGAGTGACAGCAGAACCGGAGAAACCGGAAATATTCCACCGGGTTCCACGGTCGGCCAGGTTCGCCCATTTGCTGAAGTCGTCATCCAAACCGCCAAAGAAGAATCGTTCAGCA
>MHBM01000215.1:0-3342 GCA_001804885.1 Lentisphaerae bacterium RIFOXYA12_FULL_48_11 | reverse complement strand
GGCCGCCCATTCCCACTGCGACTCGGTCGGCAATGTAACTTTCAAGCCTGTCCGGCCGCTCATCCATCGGCAGAAATCCATTGATTTTTCCCAGGTAACACGGGCAACCGGCTGGTTATCATGGTTGGCAATATACCCGGGATTATTATGATCCTTCCCGTGCGCATCGATGTAGCGGGTATCGTGAGCCGGATCGAATTCATGATACTGAGCATTCGACACCTCAAATTCGGACATCCAAAACAGCTTCTCAATCTTAACCACCGCACGCGGGCATTCATCTGTCGAACCATGCGAACTTCCCATCACAAACAAGCCGGCTGGAATTCGCACGAACTCCATCTTGCACCCATTTGCAAGTTCAACAACTTTACGCACCTCACCTGCAGCCTTCTGCGCTGAGGTCGCCTGATCCCTGCTGAAAGGAAAGCCCGCAGCGTTTTCATTATCTGCCACTGGTGAATTTGCAACTGCAGGCTTGATGAATTCAGGCACGGGCCGCGCTGCAATTTCGGCAGCAAGGCTGTCGTACTCGTCCTCTGGACAGGCTGTGGTATTGGCAAATAATTTAGCCAACTCCTGGCGTCTGCTTTTCTGCTCCATCCCCTTGAAATCCCCGGGACTCCAGTTCCCTTTGAATGGAGCGTTGAGATCAATCCAGGCAAACAATCTTTCCCATGTTTCCCTGTCGGGGTTAACACCGTGATGGCCTTTTCTCAGCATTTGGATTAATGGGCTCGTCGAAACATGGTATTCCATTGGCTCAAGTGTCGCCATCTCGCTTTCCGGCCCTGGTCTCCTTACATACGGATGAATCGTTTCGTATGCTTCCTGTGCATTGTGCATGTCCAAACGGTGTTCCTTGCCGGAAACGGCGCCCTGATCACTCTTGCGAAGCGGCGCATCCTTGCCACTATGACAACCTATGCAGTATTTCTGAACAACCGGATAAACCTCCATTACAAACGAGAAAGGCCTCGGCTGCCCGAACCATGGACTCAAAGTACGCACCGGCAACTTGTCTGCCATGACTCTGCCGATAGGAACCGAACTCCGATTATCTTCGTGACATCCGACACAGGAGACACGCTCACCCGGCATTCCTACAAGCCACGAACGCATCAACTGCAGCGCAGCGCCATCCCTGTCCAGGGGCTGAAGCGAAACCGGAGTGTTGGCTGGTATTGCAAAACACGCCGAACCATCCTCTTCAACCGGAACAGTTCCAAGTATACGCTTGATATCCCATCCGGACTCCACCCCCAGTGAAGCATGCCCGCCAGTTCCTACATAATTAAAATGATATGCAAATATACGAAGGGCACTGACCTTTCCTCTTGGAATATTTTTTAAACCCGGCCCGGAATAGATATCTGCAATATGTACTGTGGCATTATTGTCAGCCAGGCGGATGCGATCAGGAATAACTGGCGGACGGATCCGGGGTTCAAACATCATCGGTTCAAAAAATGCCGCATCTTCAGCCTCAGCGAGAAGAGTCATGTTGTCAAACAAGTCCACCAGGTATAACCCCCACAGGGCGGTACTATCCAACTTGGCGCTTACTAGAAAATATGTCCCGTCCAGCGGCCATGGATGCGTGAAATAGGGCTTCTTCCTCTGCCACTGGTTACCTGTCTGTGCATCACAAACATCGCCTTCCACAGTTTCACCCCTGCCTGGAATCTCGGCCACGCAACCGGTTTCCTCCTTCGGCAGCACCACTGAAATGCGAAGGTGTGATCCTTCCGGCCCCCATATTTTTTCCTTCGGATTCACTTTGAACGGATATCGCCGCGACAGGGAGGTATCAAACAGGACCAGCCGTCCGATCTCCGAAAGGTCATGATGACCACCCACAATTCCGATCACCCGGTTCTGGTCATTTGGAATAACCCTGGCATGTAGCAGGGCCGTGGGATAGTAAGAACCACTGCCGTAAACCGGCATCTGCGAAGTTCCATCCGGATTCATCGTCATCAGGATACGCGAGAAATAGTGTGGCAAATCCGAATATTCCCACCGCGTATACATTATTCTTCCATCGCCGGTTATGGACGGTGTGTAATTACTGTCCTGCTCGTATGTTAGCCGCCGGATATTCCCTGTACCTGGATCAAGCAGATACACCTGCGCCATTGGTCGGCTGCCATTTTCGCATGGTAAACCCTGATAAGATGCCGTTGACAACATTAGGATGCGACCGTCAGGAAGGTAGTTAGCATCAAACCAGTCAACATCGGGATAGGCGGATGGTGATATCTGCTTTAAATTACCGCCATTTGCGCCGACCTCGCAGACAGCCCATTGACGGTTGGAATCGAGGCTCGAGAACAACAGTTTCTCACCGGAGAAATCGAGATCAAGATCGCGGACAATTACATCACCTGCCGGTTTATAGAGCGTTTCAATTCTCGGATCACCTCTTATGTTGCTCAAGACAGCAATTTCGTCGTTCCATCCTTCCTTTGCTATTGTTACATGGCAATGGCTGTTAAGAGAAATGAATCCCAGTTTCTGTTTCATATCGCGACGGGCAGCACCATTGGAAATATTACGCCGCACAAAGAGTATTTTCCCTGCGTCAAGTAATGGGTTTGCAAGCAATGCACCGCGAATTCCGGCCAGAAGTTTACCGGCTTTCTCGGCATCTTCCAGACAGCCTTCTCCAAGGGCTTTAATCAGCGCAGCCCGATTGCGGGAAAATTCCTCCATAATCGGACGATATTTTGATGCATCATAACGGCCGGGAAATCTTCTACCCATGTCTTCGATGGCCAGATTGATTGCTTCAATATTTACCGTCTCACACTTCGCCTTCAGATTCCTGCACGTTTCTGCTGTCGATTCCTTTTCGGCCGCAAAAGCAAAACTGATAGTCAGACAAAAACACAATACGACAATACATGGAAATAAATGATCAGATTTTGACAATCTCACAACACACTCCTTTTCACTGACTTGTTCTTAAGAAAAACGAATCGAAAGATCGGGATCCCTTACGTATCCGGGAATCAACAAGACATGGAAGGACTATTCCCGAACAGATACACACTGCACCAAGGCAAGTCTTTAGGCATGTTATACGACATGCTTTGGACTGCGGTGGCCTGGCAAAACTGCCTTCGCTATTTTTTCAGGTCAAATACTGAAATAGTGTACGGCTTGTCATGCGTATTACCATCAAGGGTCAGGTTGATATTTGAAACATAAACCTTTCCATCCCGTATACACACCTCGGATGGTTTCACAAGCTCTCCATTCTCACCGCGGCATAGCGCATTTTTCACAAGTGTCGTGACTTTCCCGCTCTTACCGTCAACCTTGTGCACCGCATTCCCG
>MHBM01000214.1 GCA_001804885.1 Lentisphaerae bacterium RIFOXYA12_FULL_48_11 | reverse complement strand
GTTGTCCAGCTTTTTGCGGTCACCGATTCTGGAGCCCCTTTCTGCTCTTTTCGTTACAAAGGCATCTAACAACAGTATTAAACTGACAAATATTCGCTTATACAACCAAACATCTGCGATTTACAATTTGATTTCCGCATCGCGCTGGACGGTGTATTCCCTGCCATGCCAGTTGATGCGGGCATCACCAAAACCATGGAATATCTGTACCCGATGCCAGCCGCTTTTCCGGATGGTAAACAGGACCGGCTTTTCATATTTCCTGCCTGCCCAGCTGCTGGCGTAAAACGCCGTGAATTCAGGTGACTCGACCAGGAATCCGTATGTCGGCAGGACAACATCTCCGCCCTGTTCCGATTTAACCGTGTAATCGACTTCGCCAAAATTGACAGTAACCGTCGCCACGGCCTTGTCTTTCTTTTCCGTGAACGTGACACGACGAACAGCGCGGTCTGGCGTCAGAAATTCCAATTTCGAAATACGGGCATTGACCGTCAGCTCAGCCAGCGGACTCAGAATCTCATGTGTATTCTTGAGAAAACGGTCCGTGACACACAAGCCATCAGCCCAGCCTTCATCTGCACGCGCAAAACAACCAACATCACCGTGGGCTGGATTTATTACCGCCTTTTCAAATGCAATAGACGGCTTCAATTTCAGTTTACCAACCAATACACGATTATCGGAGCGGCTGCCCGGCAGCCACGCTATCTCGTGATCGCCTGAACCACGAAAGAGCCCTATGTAAACATCCACAGAGTTGTCAGTAACCTTCTCGGGAACCGTCACCTCAAAAGGTCCCTCCTCCACGGTCTCGCCTGCGCGCCACGTCGAACACGCCCTTGCAGGCGCATGATCATTCTGGAATGGTATCGGCTGGCCTTTTCCAAAGTGAACAAACACACGCCAGTCGCCCGAACAGTCGGCGTCAATCTGCCAGCTGTACTTTATCTTGAACTTGCGCGGCCCGACCTGTTCAACCGAAGTCACGCTCGGTCTGGCATAAAGTTTCAAGGTGCTCTTTACAGGCTCTTTCCAGTACAAATGTTTCGGGATGGAATGATAATGCAACGGTCTTCCACACAACACATGGTGCGCAACATATTCCGCCGCGCCTTCCGGATTGTAACCATACTTGCCATAAACTGCCTCGCAATCGTGGTATACCATCTCAAACAGCGGTACAACCGTGGCGCCTAGCGTGGCAGGATCAAGATTGTGATAGTACTTTCCGCTAACCCCACTCAACCCTTCAAAGAAATCGCTGTGCGGAATGGCCCATTCCCGGCCACACTCCGACCCGAACAGCCCGAACACGTCGCGCGAGTAATCGCTCAGCTTCTGTTTCCACCGAATGTCATCCGCATAACCCATTGGATGCTTCGGGTCAAAACACTCCTGCGGGCCTACGGCATATGTCGTATCGATGAAATATGCCTGGGGCGCAAATAATTTCTGGACGGCAGTCAGATTCTCCGGACGCTGACACAGTTCCAGCGTTTTCGGCGCACATACAAGGTAGGCCCTGCCACCCAGCCAGCGTCCACCTGCCATCAGTGAACCATCGCGTTTCTTCTGTATGAAATCCGGATTCCACGATTTTGCATCACGGTACATATCCTGGTAATTATCGTGAAAACAGGCAACGTAACCAAGCGCCTTGATCCGCCGCACAGCATCGGCAAGCGCATCATTGCCACCGCATTCCGGGTTGGCCGGCAACGCGTCCGGGTGCCGGCAGTCATAGCCGCCCTCAGTCCAGCCGCCGACGATGAAAAGACATCTCTTTATATCAAGATCGTTTTTCAGATGTTCGGCCACACGGGCTGCCTCGTCAAAGGACCAGCACACTTCAACCGACTCATCTTTCGTACTCTCCTCGTTGCGACGGCGGTTAAGACAGGTCCAGAGTTTTACATTGGATGCGCCTGAAAGCTTGGCCGCCTCCCTGTTGCGCTTTGTCTTCTCGCGCATTGTTACAGCCAAGCCCCTCTTTTCCGCCATCTTCCGGTATGCGTTGGCCACCGTATTCCAATCCCCCTTGCCCAATGGTGTCAGCCTTACAAACGAAAAAACCTCTTCTGCTGTGTCAGGCGCACGTCGTACAAAGACAGAACAGGACAGGCCCTGCTTGTTCTTTTTCAGCTCCGGTGAAATATACACATCTTCCCATGTCATCAGCAGGGCAGCACCGCGTTTGACAAAGCCCATCATGTCCATGTGACAGCCTTCATAACCAGACGTACTGAATCGGCGCGAGAACTCCACCGGACCATCCGCAGGAATCAGCAGTCCCTCCCTTGCAGGAACCAGGGCATAGCCTGCCTCTTCTGCTGAAATTGAGAGTCCGCCATCAAGGATCTTGCCTTCCTTATCCTTTGGAACTACACAGCGTACAATGATGCTTCGGCCGTCATCGGCCAATTGGACTTCCCTTGCTGGGCCGAGATCCCATGTTACCCCGCCCGGCCTGTCCTGAAGTAACAACCTGCCCGAATCATTAGTTGAAATTAACAGGTTGTCACTTTCGCTTGCGGCAGCAGCCATGACTGAAAACAACATCGCAAGAAATATAACAATAGAACGATTGAAACTCATAATTCCCCCCTAATCCGACACAGTAGGGACGAGTCGCCGACTCGTCCGTGGACGACCGGGCCGGTCGTCCCTACCAAATTACAATTCTTGATCATTTCGTTTAACATCTCTGTTGTAGAAAACCAAGGCGGCCTGAGGCCGCAAGCCGCTGTCTTATTTCTCCAACCGGAAAACAAGCGAGACGTTATTCAGTAACGTCCGTATCCGTTCGTAGGTTTCCCACACCAGCAAATCCTCGGCAGAAAGCCGCGTGACAAAATCCAGCAGTTCAGGATTATCAAGGAACGGGCTAAGAGTTACCGTCTTATATCCCGGCACTTCCGCCCGCAAACGACAGGTTCCTGGAATTTCTATAACGACTCCTTCTGCCGCCACAGCATGAAATTTCCCTTCGCGCACCTGCGTGGCTGCACTGGTAATCTCCGTGGCTTTACCGGCAAGGGCCCGCCCGCTCGTCGCATCACAGAACTTAACCTTGATCCTGGCACCTACAGGTTTTGGCGGTTGATAATCCTTTTCCTCGAAGAAAAATGCCCCGCTTATTGCGCACTGGCGGCGCGGATCACCTCCGTACACGCGCACGCAATACCACGCAGACTGCTTCTCCGACAAAACAAGATTCGTCACAACACAGGGCACACCCGGCAAGAAAGTATTCGTCTGAACCGGCTCACCATTTTTCAACACTTCCATGAGACTGAGGCCCTTCTTATCAACGCCAGAAGCCCATGCCTCAATCTTCAGTTTTCTCCCACCCCCATCGGCAGGAAATGAAGAACCCGTCAACTGTTCATCTATCGAAACAAGCAGTAGCGGCCCCGTTGTAACAAAATTGCGGCCTCGCGCCATTGCCTGTGCCGCTTTCTGCAGAGAGAATTCTCCTTCTATATGTGTATATGTACGGGCAGTCCCGGGAACACCTCCGCCGGGGTTATCGAAACACGAGTCGGACGAGGCAGTACCGGCAAGCCTGTAACCATGATTCAACAGCAGGCACCACATTTTGAACGCATTCATGTTGGCTTCATATTCTCCGGCACTCGTCATGAGATCTACGCCGTCATACACAGGACCAATCAGCGTATCGAGCGGCAATTCGACCGCCATATTTGAAACCCGCATCTTCTCCTGCTTCGGATAACCACCCTTACCTCCCCATGCCCCAGTCCACCATCGCGCCGGATGACTGTATGACGTTGCACCGCCCTGCTCACGGATCAGCGCATGTGACTCAAAATTGGCAAACGGAGGCTTTTCCACCTCGTAGTCGTGCGCACTCGCATTCATCAGCATTTTTATGACGTCGTCCCCATTATCCGTGCGGCCACGCATACCGAGCGTCCAGCAGTGACCAAGGCACCGCCCGGCGTCACCACGGTAATAATTCTTTGGCGCTTCGAGATTCCAGGTCAGCACGCAATCTGCACTGCTTCTCTTTTTGAATTCGGCATCAAGCTTTTCCGGCGTCGGGTCGGCAATCGACCATGCCTGCGCCATGGAAAGATACTGTAGATCCTCGGCACGTGCGGTCAGCGCAAGATAGTCAAAATCCACCTGTATGGTCCTCTCGCCATGCACCATGTGCGAATGACTGTCCCCGGCATACCAACCCTTGCGACGCAGGTCTACAACGCGTTCCAGCACCACCGCCACATCGATAGTCTGTCCGGCTGCAATATCGACATCACGCTCAACAATGCGCGTCTCGAACCCGCGCATTACGCGCAACTTGTACCGGCCGGCAGGCAGGGTTTTGACCAGCCTGCCATCACACCGGATACCATTGCGAAAAGACTCGCTCTCAATGACTTTTTTACCCTTTGAATCAACAAGGAGAACACTGCAAGCGGTCTGTTTTGAGGTAGCACCGTCGGTAATGGTCAGCTTGATCTGCCCGGTATTCGAATTGATTTCAGCACTGAACCCCGACACTGCGACAAGCCAGAAAAAAAGCATGAAACAGACATGCAGCATGCAAACCGGTATTTTATGCATTAGCACCCTCGGCTTCGGCAAATTGCTTATTCACATCTTCCAGCATTTTGCTGATGGGTATCTGTTGCGGACATTTCTCCTCGCATATTCCGCACTTCTTGCAGGCACTCGCTTTTTGCGAAGCCGGCAGGGAAGTATACAGGATGCGACAGAGCTTAACGGCATTTCCCTTGAAAACAGCAGTATTATTATACAGCTCAAAATTCAAAGGAATGTCAACACCCGAAGGACAAGGCATGCAGTAGCGGCACTTCGTGCAAGGAACGGGATACAGCTTTCGATATGTCTTCTGGATCAACGGAATGATTTCCCGTTCCTGTTCAGACAACCAGCTTCCTTCCGGACGAGAAGCAGTCTCCACATTCTGACGAGTCTGCTCCATAGAACTCATACCGCTGAGAACCAGGTTTATTTCCGGTTTATCCCAAAGCCATCGCAACGCCGCATCGACAGGCATGCAGTCCTTTCCAATACGATCCCAGATTTCCCGAATCGCGGGAGGCGGGTTTGCAAGGGTACCGCCGAACAGCGGTTCCATGATAACAACATCCAGCCCTTTCTTCGCCGCATATTTCAAACCCCTGGTCCCTGCCTGCACATCCTCATTAACGAGATTGTACTGGATCTGACAAAACGACCAGTCATAGCCATCCACTATCCTGGTAAACAAATCGTAGTTGTCGTGGAAAGAAAAGCCAAACTCCCCTATTCGCCCATCGGACTGCATCTTTTCCGCCCATTTTAACGCCCCAAGTTCAAGCATTTTGGGCCACGAATCTTTCTGCAGGCAATGCAGCAGATAAAAATCGATCTTGTCGGTCTGCATACGGGCCAGTTGTTCATTAAATATCCGGTCAAAATCTTCCTTTTTCTGAACAAGCCAGACCGGCATCTTTGTAGCCAGGTAAACTTTCTGGCGATAACCGCCGGCCAGAGCCTTGCCGACAAAAGACTCGCTCTTCTCACCATGATAGACATAAGCAGAATCTATGTAGTTAACGCCATGGTCAATGGCATACCGCAGCATCTCGAGAGCCACGGGCTCGTTTATTTCAGATTCACTTCCCAGCGTCGGCAGCCGCATGGTCCCAAACCCGAGCACGGAAACTTTCTTTTTGTTCTTTCCTAATGTCCTGTATTGCATGGTTTGACTCCGGCAAGTGTTAGATTTATTTCGTAATTAATACCAACGTTCCTTTGTTTCTGCAATCTGGAAGCCAGTCTGTCTGAATCCTTTGCCCAACCCTTGCCCGTCTGTACCACCAAACAACGCACAATTAACAGGGATAATTGACATTCTAAGCTTGTCTTCCAACCTTACGATCTGTCAAATTGCACAAAAAATTGATTCTTCGGCTGTAGCTCTTTAAAACATAGAGGAGAAACGATGAGAATAACAAGAGTAATCGCATGTATCACAATGGCAGTTATGCTCGGCTTGCTATCCGGATGCATGGCCCCAAGAACATTCGTCAGAACCCTTGAGCCAACCTGGGCGACAATTGAACTTCGCACCGATGTTCCCTACGAAAAGGCCTGGGCAAGCCTGGTCGACTCACTGGTAAAACGCTTCGACATAGAGGTTATTTCCAAGGAAGACGGTTACATACGAACAGGGTGGCTCTACTCATGGACAGGCAGGGCAATGGAAACATACCGGGTTCGTGTTACAGCCAAATTCTCACCGGATCACAGCAAGGTCGAAGTCAAATCCGAGGCTGAATACGGTGGCCCGGGTAATTGGACCGCAGGATACGACACCCGCCTGTTGGAAACCCTGAAGACAGACATCATGGGCAACATGGGAAGGACAACAAGATGAAGAAATTCCACTCATTACTGTTACTGCCCTGCCTGATCTTACTGCTGAACGGATGCGCCACGCCCTGGCCGGAATCATTCTCTTACACCATGAAGCCGGGTTGGGTAAGCATAGAGATAAGGGAAGGCGTTTCGTATGAACGGGCATGGAATACTGTATTCCAGTTTCTCTCACGCGATTTTGACATGGCTGCCGTTCTCAGGGAGGAAGGATACCTGCAGACAGCGTGGCTCAACACATGGTCCGGCACATATCAGGACAATTACAAGGTAAGGGTGACCATCCGCTTCTCAAGCGACAGGAGGTCCATTCAATTGCGTACGGAAGCATGGACTTTTATAGAAGGAAAGTGGTACATCGGCACCGATTCACGGCTTATGTCAACGCTGAAAACCGATCTTATGGGAACAGTCGGCAGAACCACCCGGTAAGTTTCGGCAATTTTTATACAACACGCAAGCAGGAGGATTACAGTTATGAAACGCAGAAATTTCCTGAAAAGCTCAATTGCACTTACCGCTATCGCAGGGACAACAGGCATCAAGGCCGCGGAAAACAATTCCGGCAAAAAGCAGGAACATTACGAGCTTCGTATATACCGGATCAAATCCGAGGACAAACAACAGATTGTCAGTACGTATCTCGAGAAAGGGCTTTTACCCGCGCTCGGCAGAATGGGAATCGACCGCGTGGGCGTTTTCAAGGTACTGGACAAGCCGGATGATTTTTCGATCTTCGTGCTGATTCCATTCAAGACAATGGAAGCATTCGCAGATCTCAGCCCCAGGCTCATGGCAGATACCGAATACCAGAAAGCATCAGCCAATTTGAATGCACTGCCGCAGAAAGATCCCGCCTATACCAGGATTGAAAGTAAGTTCTACAAGGCCTTCTCAGAAATGCCGGCAATAGAGATGCCGAAGCAAACTGCAAAAAAAGAACCCCGCATCTTCGAGATGCGCATCTACGAAAGCCATAACGAAGAAAAAGCCGCTCTCAAAAGAGATATGTTCAACACAGGCGAGATTCAGCTTATGCGCAAAATAGGACTTGCCCCGATATTCTACGGTGAAGCTCTTGTCGGCGGAGATGTCCCCCACCTTAACTATATGCTGTCTGCATCAAGCGTGGAGGAACACAAGAAAAACTTTAACGTTT
>MHBM01000213.1:5739-34758 GCA_001804885.1 Lentisphaerae bacterium RIFOXYA12_FULL_48_11 | reverse complement strand
GGATGAAGGGCGTCTTCACGACTTGGAAATCCGGGAGAACTTCCTGGATCGCATTTTTACTCTTTGGAGATACCGAGAAGCTGTGTCTGGGGCTCGATCATCCGGGGTGTTTATTAAGTTTCACGCTGAGCACAAGTTGCTGCTCATGTCTCACAGTGAAAAACATTGTCGCCAGATGGGTATATTACTTGCGCAGGCTCCTGGTAGATCGTCGCTGAATGAGCTCAGTAAGAAGTATGAAGTTCTTTTGCTGGATGGTTTGAAATGTATGGCAACAGTAAAGAAGCATGTCAATGTGCTTCAGCATATGCTTGGTTATTTTAGAGAATTGATCACGGCGGATGAGAAGAAGGAAATGCTGGATATTATCAGTCAGTATGCGAAATCAGACCTTCCGCTGATTGTGCCACTGACTCTTTTTCGCCATTATGTTCGAAAGTACGGAGTGAAATACCTGGCTGATCAGTATTACCTTAATCCTCACCCTGCTGAGTTGATACTCAAGAATCATGCCTGAGGACATTGGGGTTTCGTCAGGCATTCAGGTTCTGATTGGCAATGGCTTCGTTTAGCATCTTGAATATGCTGTTGCCGGTAATCTGTCCTGGTATGACCACCTTGAATGTACCCAGTTGCATCAGTTGATCATGCATGGATGTGTTTTCGGCGGTCATGATGAACATGGCCTTGGGAATTATCAGGCGAAAATCCTGGACTAACTCCATATTTGTAGTTCCTTTAAGAAATAAATCGGAAATTGGACAAATTACCACGGATGCCTTCTCGATACCGAGGTGTTTGAGCGAATCAGGATTTGATAGGTCCCCGTATTTCCATGTGAAGCCTGCGGGTTCCAGGAAATGTCCAACATCTGGGTTATAATCAATGACGAGTACCCTGTGGATCAGTTCAGGGGCGTTTCGGCTGATTTCGTCAAGAAGTGCGCGCCCTTCCCTGAAACAGCCAAGAACAACAATATCACGGATTTCTTGATTTTGTTCAGTTTTCTCTTTTGATGGTTGTCCGGATGTTTTCTCTCCTGGAATGAGGCGGCTGATTAGTGGCGTTAACATGCTTGCGATGGAATGATTAAATATTATCAGATAAGAAGAAATGATAGAGGCCATTAGCATTGAGCTCAAGACAACGGTTTCGATGTTGTGACTTACATGGCCGAACTTTAATCCGATTGAAACTATAACTAGCGAAAACTCGCTGATTTGTGACAGATTTAGAGCGGTTACGGTCCCTGTATATATTCCTTTTTTCATGAGGACAGACATTGGGATAATTGATAGAAGACGAGTGCCGATGACAATTGCCGTGGTGTAAAGTGACACTGTCAACATAGACCAGGTTGGTTGTGGTATTTTGAGTCCAAGCGATACGAAAAACAGGGTCACAAAGAAGTCCCTGATGCCCGAAATCTTGTTTGCTACTTCGGCTCCATACGGAAAAGTTGCGATACTGATCCCGGCGATAAGTGCTCCCATTTCTTTCGACAGGCCCGAGAATTCTGCCGCAAAACAAATGGCGAAGCACCAGGCTGCAGCAGTAATGACGACAAGTTCAGGTGTCTTTGCCACTGCCTTGAAAATACGCGTGAGACCAAAACGACTGATGGAAAAGGATGCGATGACGAGAAGAACTCCAAGGAGTAAAGATCTACTGATTCCGACGAAGCTGGGATTCATCAGTGTCGGTTGTATTGCAAGAAAGAGTATTGCCCAGACATCCTGCAAGACAAGAATTCCCAGTGTTAACTGCCCGGCTACAGTATGAATTTCGAACTTATCATACAGGAGTTTAACCACTATCAGTGTTGAACTTAGAGACATGGCAACAGACAGGTACAGAATGTTGAACCTGCCGCCTCCGAACTGGCCTGATGTGGAAAAACAAACAGCAACAAGAGCGGCTGATATCAGTATTTGCATTATTCCCAGTACGAACACAGCCTTCCCAAGTCTCATCAATTCTTTAAGGTTTATTTCCAGTCCGATTATAAAGAGCAGGAAGATCAGGCCTATCTCTGATATGAGCTCGATAGATTCAGCATTTGTTACAAGACCAATGCCGAGGTTGCCACCCAGCAGGATACCGCCAAAAACATAGCCTAACAGCGGTGGTTGTTTCAGTAACCTCATTATGTGGGCTGCGAAAGCGGCAAAAATAATGCTCAAAGAAATATCTTTTAGCAGGAATAGAGGTTGTTCAGTCATTGTTGTTTCTTCTGTACTTTTGTACTAGTTGTTAAAAGGCCTGAACATTATGCAATAACTTGAAATTTTGCAATGCAAGGATAAGAAAGTTGTTTTATGTCATTTTTACATGGTTTCATGGAGATTGACCAAGGGTAATGAATCATGCAATATTCCAGTTCAATGTCTAACAGGAGGAGTTGCTGTGCATACTGAATTAAAAAAAGGTGTTTACTGGGTTGGTGTTGTTGACTGGGATTTGAAGGCTTTTCATGGCCATGAACTTTCAACTCATCGGGGATCAACTTATAACAGCTACCTGATCGTGGATAAGAAGATTGTCCTGGTGGATACTGTCTGGGGACCTTTTCAAGACAGGCTTATTGAAAATATCAGGGAAATTATTGATCCCTCGAAAATTGATATTGTGGTGGCCAACCATGCGGAGACGGATCATTCCGGCGGCCTTCCACTTTTGATGACACATTGTCCAAACGCAACATTGGTGGTTTCCAAGCGCGGTGCTGAAAGTATTGAAGGCCATTATCACAAGCAGTGGACGTTCCAGACGGTCAAAACGGGTGACAAGATTAATGTAGGTTCTAACGACCTGATTTTCGTGGAGGCACCTATGCTTCACTGGCCGGACAGCATGTTCACTTATTTGACAGGGCATAATATCTTGATGCCAAATGACGGATTTGGACAGCACTATGCGACTGCTTTCAGGTTTAACGACCAGGTGAATGAATCGGAGCTCTATGAAGAGGCGTTAAAGTATTATGTGAATATTCTGACACCATTCAGTGATCGCGTTCTCAAGAAAATAGAGGAAGTTTTGGCTTTAAATCTTCCCGTTGACATTATTGCTCCTAGTCATGGGGTGATATGGCGTAAGGATCCCCTTCAGATTGTTAAAAAGTATCAGGAATGGGCGGCACAAAAACCGGAACAGAAGGTGGTATTCCTCTATGATTCCATGTGGCATGGCACACTGAAGATGGCTGAGGCTATTGGAGAGGGGTTGGCCGAAAAAGGTGTCCAGTTCAAGTTGATAAATATGGGGGTGAGTGACAGGAATGATGCGCTTGTCGAAGTGTTTAAGGCACGTACTGTTCTTGTAGGCTCTCCCACGCTTAATAACGGGCCAATTTCCACCATGATGCCTGTTCTTGAGGATCTCAGGGGGCTGAAATTCCAGAATAAGATTGGTGCTGCATTTGGAAGTTATGGATGGAGTGGCGAAGCTGTAAAGATTATTGAGGAACATTTTGCCAAGTGCAAGATCCCTCTGATTCGTGAAGGTATAAGATGTAAGTGGCAGCCTTCTCAAAAAGACCTGGAAGATTGCAGGGCTTTCGGACGAGAAATAGCCGACGCAACATTAAAACAGTAAGCAGGTCTTTGTATGAGGTTGCGCATAGTCCTTTGTGTCTGTCTGATTGCCTGCCTGCTTCAGGGTTGTTATGCCGCCAGAAGAGGTGCGCAGGCGTCAGCAGCTCAATCTTCTGCAACTAATTCTACGTTGTCGGCCTCATTGTCGACTGCGAAGGTTGATCGTGTTACCAGACTGATTCAGGATATTCGCGGAGAGAAAGATGTTACTGGTATGGTCAATGAAGTAGTGGCGATCGGTAAACCGGCAATTCCTGCGCTTACTCAGCTGCTCAAGGATGGGACTAAAACAGAACGTTCAAATGCAATGTATCTCCTTGGCAGGCTGAATGTATATCCGGCAGAAGCTGTTCCGGTTATCGAAAAAAAACTCGATGAAAAAGATGCCGATCGCGTTCATATTGCAATTGATCTGCTGCGAATTAACCCCAATTCGGATAGGGCCTTGAGCGTGCTGATTGACGAAATGAAGCGAGGTGACGCTCCGACACGTGTAATAATAGCAAGAACACTTTCTCTAAACCCTAATGCATATAAGCATGTTAATGTCCTTCTTGACATGATGTCTGATGTTGAATCTGATGTCCGCTCGGCAGTGGCGCAGACATTGGGGGAGATAGGCTTGAAGGATAAAACAGCCGGTGTTGCAATGGTTCCAGTTTTAATTAAGGCGCTTGAGGATCCGTCGGCTTGGGTGCGATGTCAGTCTGCACGAGCGTTGGGTCTTATCGGCGCACCTGCCAGAACTGCAATACCTGTCCTTCAGCAGAAAACAGAGGATAAGAGTAATAGAGTCAAGAATGCTGCCACTGTTGCGCTTGGCCTGATTAATTCTGCGGTGAATCAAAAGCAAAGCGTTAACAAGGTTCAAAAGAAATTCAAAAAATAGATTGTTACAGTATCCGGGGTTTTTGAGGTGAAGATTCTTTTTTTGTGTACGGGTAATTTTTATAGAAGCAGATTGGCAGAAGAGTTGATGCGTAACTATTCTGCTCAAGAGGGACGAGACTTGCTCTCGGATTCTGCTGGCCTTGGTCCTATACCAAACCCGATAAACATTGGTCCGATTCGATTTGAAGTAATCGAATACCTTAAAAGCAGGGGTATGCAACCCAAAGGTGCGAAAAGATTTCCGAAGAAGTGCACAGTTGAGGATATCGAATCATCCGATATTGTCATCGGAATGAACGAAATTGAGCATCGGTGCATGATAGAAGAACAATTTTCCGGTATTGCCCGTGAACATGTTCAATACTGGCATGTTCCTGATATGGAGGAAGATCCGGATAATGTCGGCCCGGATTTGATGGATAGAAATGTCCGGAAACTGATTAAGCAATTATCAAGCTAAAGGCTGATCAATGAAGTTGCCGTTACAAAAACGTTCTTTTGTTTCTCATTGATTTGTTTACATAATATTTATGCTGTATCCAATCAGGGTTTTGGAAGTGGCTAAGTCTGAACCAGGTAATGAGTTTGTGATTGCCGAGCTGCCGGTAACAAGGCAAAAATTGAGAAAAGGGGATATATAATGAAAGCTATATCTTTTTATGCAGGGAACGTAATCGCCTGTTGCTTTGTCTTGGCTCTGCTTGTGGTTGCCGGATGTGAAGAGAGCGACGGCAATTCAACTTCGGTTGCGATTGATTCTTCGCCTGATGATGGTGGTGTGCAGGCAACTACGTCTCAAAATTCTTCGAGTCAATCGTCTTCGTCCTCTTCATCTGATGCTTCTACCCAGACGACAATAAATTTCTCTGACTGAATTACCCCCGGCTTTATTCATGTCTTGCAATGAGTGTTCCTGTGGATTTTACCAGGTTGGCCTTTGCTATTCGCAGGTTCCATTTGGCCTCAACAAGATCAGCCTCGGCCTTCGCAAGGGCTGTTTGAATATCCATGAGGTCGGTAATGGTACATCCACCATTCTTGTAACGTTCTTCGCCCATTCGCGTGCTTTCCGTTGCATCTTTAACCCTGATGTCTGCGGTTTCAACTGTCTCGTTTGCTTCCTGTAGTTGGGAGCGCGCAATCCAGACTTCCTGCTGGATGGCTTGGACAATTGCTTCGGTCTCGGATTCTGTTTTTGAGAGTTCTGCCTTTCTCTCTGAAATTTTGTACTTGGTCGAGAAGCCCGAAAAGATTGGCAGTTCAATTGAAACTCCGGCAGCATATTCTTTCTCCTCAAGATCGGATGCGTCATCTCTCAACCCGTATGCCCCTTCGGCCCTGACTTTGGGGCCATATTCGCTTTTAGCCATTGCCAGTGATTTTTGAGCCGCCTCAATACGTCCCTGGGAAGCTTTTATTTCTGGTCGGCACATTATAGCCTGAGTAATGAGGGAAGATGCACTCGCCTCTGTTGGGATAGATGGGACATCTGTGTTGATCTTAAGCGTAATATCTGTTTCTACAGGGAGACCCATGACAGTGTTCAGCCATCCCATGTTAATACGGATGAGATTATTCGCTCGGACAAGATTGAGTTTGGCTTCTGATGCGGCGACTCTGGCACGCAGGACGTCGGATTCTGGTACGGCGCCTGCCGACTTTCTTTCATTGGCAAATTTAAGATGTTGCTCCGCCCTTGCCTGGTTCTGTACGGCGACTTGCTTTAGTTCGATTGAAGCCGCAAGGCTGTAAAATCTTTCGTGGATGAGAAAGACTACATTTTGTCTGGTGCTGTCCAGGTTTTCTACTGATATCTTTGCCATTACTTTTGAGATGTCCAGCCGGGCTTTACGTTCGCCGTTGTCGAACAGGATCCATCGCGCCGTTCCCTGTGCTTTGTAGTCATCAGTAGGGCCAATGACTTTAGGAGCAGTGGGGGGGAGAAGTCCCTCGGGTAGGAAGGCCCTGGTTTGCCATCGGCTATAACCTGCAGTCGCCTTAAGTTCAGGGTAATAGGGGGCACGTGCTTCACCAATTGCTGCTTGTGAGGACTTGATTCCTTCAATTGCAGCACGTACCTGTGGATTCTTCTGAAGGGCTATCTTTACACAATCATCTAGTTTTAGTTCAAGTCTGCCGGACTGATTCTCTGCCAGGGCCATAATTCCGCTGGCGTGGGCTAGAAACGCCGCAAATGTCATTCTGATAAATTTGTTTTTCATTCTCTATCTCCTTGTCAATATCTCTATCCTATCGTCTTGTGAAAACGTTTTGTTGCGAGCCATAACATTGTTATACCCATTATCGTAAGGGCCATCATTTGCGGCCATAACACATCAATTCCAACGCCTTTTAAGAATATACCTCTGACTATCACCAGGAAATATCGTAATGGGTTAAGATAAGTGAGCCACTGGATCGGTTCAGGCATGTTGGCTATTGGGAACATCATTCCTGACAAGAGCATAGCCGGGAAGAAAAAGAAAAATACGCTCATCATTGCCTGCTGTTGCGTGTTACTTATTGTGGAAATAAGCAGGCCTACACCCAGCGCGCTCATGAGATAGATCAGTGAACAGAAGAAAAGCAGAAAAAGGCTGCCGCGAATAGGTATGTCGAACCAGAAAACGCCGACAACGGTGACAAGTAGAACGTCGAATATGGCTATAACTGCGAATGGAATTGTTTTACCCATTATGAACTCGCCAGGGGTTATCGGGGTGACCATGATTTGTTCTATTGTGCCTATTTCTTTTTCGCGTACAACTGCCATGCTTGTTAAAAGGAGAGTGATGAGCATTATCATCATCGCTATTACCCCTGGTACGAAGAAATTGCGGCTTTCGAGATTCTCATTGAACCAAGCCCTGGTTTGGAGCTCAACGCCTGCAGGTTTGATTGTCCGGCCCTGCAGACGCGACATTCTTTCTGCCATTATGTTTATCGAATACTGGCCACATATCTTTGCGGCATAGCTCATGATTATTCCGCCGGTATTGGAGTCGGTTCCATCCACTATAACCTGGAGAGTGGCGGTTCTCCCTGCAGTTATATTGGCACCAAATCCACTGTTCATTTTGAGCGCAGCTTGAACCTCGCTACGGTCGATTAAGTTACGTAATTCCTCGTCGTTCCTGACATATCTTACAATAGTGAAGTAGCCGGATCTCTGGAAGTTCTGGGTGATTTTGCGGCTTACGATGCTGTTGTCCAAGTCAAGGATAGCGGTTGGTATATTGTTTACATCTGTTGTTACGGCATAACCGAAGAGAAGTGTCTGGACGATGGGTATTCCAAAGAGGATTCCCTTCATCTTGGGATCCCGGAAGATCTGGATGAATTCCTTGATCAACATATGTTTTATGCGTTCGAACATATTTTATGCTTTCGTAACGAAAGATAATTTACTGCCGATACACGCCGCTAAGGGATGCAATGATTGTTGATGCTTTATTAACATGCGTTTATCTGTGTTCGTCGGCGGTTTCATTCTTTTCTTATCCTAGTTTCTTTTTCAGTTTTGCATGGGCGATGAGGATAACGACTGTGCCGTAGACGACCAGCAGTAGTGCCTCGAAACCCATGATTTCCAGCCCGATTCCCTTTAAGTAAATTCCTTTGATCAGTGATACGAAATAGCGTGCAGGGACAGCATATGAGATAATCTGGAGTGGATAAGGCATGTTTGCTATCGAGAAGACAAAGCCAGACAGGAGGAATGACGGCAGGAATGTCGTTACCATTGCAAGTTGGCTGGCGACAAGCTGGTTCTTGGCTATTACGCTTATCATTATGCCCATCCCGAGAGTCCCGACCAGAAATATGGCCGCAATGCCGAACAGAAGTAGAACACTTCCCTGCAAGGGCACGTCGAACAGAAATTCACCCATAAGTACTGCAAGGGTCACGTCTACCATGCCAATTACAAAGTACGGGATGAGCTTGCCGAAAATAAGTTCGCTCCTCTTGACCGGTGTTGAGATCAATTGTTCCATTGTGCCGTTTTCCCATTCCCTGGCAACCGTCAGAGAGGTGATAAGCGCGGCAATAACCATCATGATAATGGCAATCAGGCCTGGGATGATATAGTTTTTGGACTGCATGTCGGGGTTAAACCAGACCCTTGGTCTCACATCCAGCGGCAGTTTTTGTTTTGTTCCTGCAATACGGCTGGATTGTTGCATCGTGATATTCTGTGAATAGGTTAGGGAAATTGCTTCCGCATAACCTATGGCTATGAGGGAGGTGTTGGCGTCGCTTCCGTCAACAATCAACTGGACCGGAACCTTGTGTCCTGTCTTTATCTGTTGAGCGAAATCTTCGGGAATTACGAGGCCCATGAGAGCCTTGCGGGTATCCAGCGCGCTTTCGATCTCCCTGAAGTTATTTACATAATTCTTTATTGAGAAATAACGTGAGCCAGAGAAATGGCTGATGAATTCGCGGCTTTCAGCAGTACTGCTGCGATCCCATGTTACCATTGGAACATTGTCGACATCCAGTGTCAGTGCATAGCCGAACATCAGGAGCATCATCATGGGGATGGCTATGGCCATCCCAAGGCTTTGTACATCGCGCAGGACATGGATAAATTCTTTCCTGGTGACTGCCCATGTCCTTCTAAGGTTCATCCTGCCACTTCTTTCTGCGGCGTTTCCTGCAGGTCGCGTGCTTCGATGAGGGATACGAAAACATCTTCCAGTGACGGGACAATCTGCTCGACGAACATCGGGTTAAATCCATGCATATTGAGCTCGTTTCTAGTAATCGTAGCTGCTGCTTTTGCATCTCCAGTGACTGCATGAATAGCTTTCCCGAAAAGCGCTGTCTCCTTGATTCCGGTGATTTTCTTAATGATTTCCATTGCTTCCAGAGGACGGTCGCATTGGATTTCGAGGATATCTTCAGGCATCAGGTTGGTTTTTAGTTCTGATGGTGTTCCTGAGGCGATCAGTTCACCACGGTAAATAAGGCCTATCCTGTCACAGTATTCGGCTTCTTCCATATAATGCGTGGTAACGAAGATGGTTACACCCTTACCCGCGAGCTGGTAGATTAAATCCCAGAACTGGCGACGGCTCATTGGGTCAACGCCCGAAGTCGGTTCGTCCAGAAAGAGGATAGGAGGGGCGTGTATGATTGCACATCCAAGTGCCAACCTCTGTTTCCAGCCACTCGAAAGGTTCTTGCATATCGTGTTGCGATGTTCGTGCAGTCCTGCCATATCCAGGACCCATTTTATTCGTTCAGCCTTTAGTTCGTCAGCTATGCAGTATATTCCACTGTAAAAATCTATGTTTTCTTCGACGGTAAGATCGTCATATAGCGAAAACTTCTGACTCATGTAGCCAATGTTGGCCTTAACTTTCTCCGGTTCGGTTCCGACGTCAAACCCGGCAACAAGTGCTTTTCCTGATGTCGGCATAAGGATGCCGCAAAGAATCTTGATGGTCGTCGATTTGCCAGCGCCGTTCGGACCGAGGAACCCGAATATTTCACCTTTTGCAACCTCGAGATTGATTTGGTTTACTGCGGTAAAACTCCCGAATTTCTTTTCCAGGTCTTTTACCACGACAACAGTCTCTTTCTGTTTATTTGCCACTTATGTTTTGTCCTTCTCTGATGTGAGGATGGAGATAAATACATCTTCCAACGCAGGTTCAATCGTTCTGCAGGAAAGGAGGTCGATGCCGTTGGAAGAGATGATCTTGGCCGCCTGCTTGTATGTTTCTTCGATTTTTTCTGCTACCAGGTGTATGCGGTCACCAAAAAGTGATATGGAGGCATTATTTAGATTTGCCTGAAGGAGCTCCGTGACATGGCGCGGCTCTGAAACACGGATTTCCATTACGGCGCCATGCATCAGTTTTTTAATTTCGTCCGGTGTTCCAATGGCCAGGAGATTTCCTTTGTGAATCAGCGCCACACGATTACAACGTTCTGCCTCATCTAGGTATGCAGTGGAAACAAAGATTGTGACTTTTTCCTTGAGGAGTTGATAGAGCAGTCGCCAGAATTCACGGCGGGAGACCGGATCAACACCGTTTGTAGGTTCATCCAGGAAAAGAACGCTTGGCTTATGGATAAGTGCGCAAGCGAGGCCGAGTTTCTGTTTCATCCCGCCAGACAGTTTGCCAGCTAACCTGTTTTTAAAAGGGGCCAGATTGCTGAATGACAGGAGTTTTTCGGTGCGTTCTGTCCGTCCATCCTTCGGGACTTGATAGATGTCGGCATAGAAGTCGATGTTTTCTGCGACTGTAAGATCGGCGTAGAGTCCGAACCGCTGACTCATGTAGCCGATATGCTCTTTTACTCTCTCCGCATCGCTGACGGTATTGAATCCGGCGACTGCAACATTGCCGGAAGTAGGATCCATGATCGATGTAAGGAGCCGCATGGTTGTTGTTTTGCCTGCTCCATCTGGACCGACAAGTCCGAAAATTTCACCTTCAGCAACGGACAGGCAAAGGTTGTCAACAGCGGTGAGCTTGTCGAAAGACTTGGTCAGATTGTTGACTTCAATGATGTTCATTAAATATTATTTACTATCAAGACGCCAAGCTCACGAAGTTAAAATAAAGTCATTTCCGTCTTTTCTTGGACTCGTTTGTTTTTCTATTTAACCAATGTTTCTGTCTGGATCAGCGCATCTGCCGGCATGCCCGGTTTCAGCTCCATCTGCAGGTTGGGGATGTCGATCTTTATTCTGTAAACAAGCTTGGTTCGTTCCTTTGCAGTCTGAACGTTCTTTGGAGTGAATTCAGCTTCGGGGGAAATGAAAGAGACTTTTCCATCGTATGTCTTGCCTGGGTAAGAGTCTGTTGATATTTTTGCTGTCTGCCCAACTTTCACATGCCCAAGATCGGATTCATTTATGTAGCCACGCATCCATACGTTTTCGATGTTACCAACAGTGACGACAGGGGTGCCCGGAACGACATATTCGCCAGTTTCAATATGGTCTGACAACACGAGCCCCTGGAAGGGTGCAGTTAGTCTGGTATAACCTAATCTTATTTCTGCAAGAATAAGCGCTTGCTTTATCTGTTCAAGGCGGGCCTCAGCTTCGCGTGTCTTTGCCATTGCTGCTTCTATGGCTGTTTCTGCGACTTCAAACTCGCGGTTGGATATAACCTTCTTTTCGAATAATTCCTTTTGCCTGGCAAAGTCTGATCTCAGGCGTTTTTCTTCAGCTCTGGAAAGGTCGATAACGGCAGAAGCACCTGATTCTTCTGCTTTGCGCATCGCAACTTCCTGGGTAAGGTCGCTGCTGTCAAGTTTTGCCACCAACTGTTTAGCCTTTACGGTTTCACCTTCTGATACCAGTCGTGCCTCGACACGGCCAGGTATCCTGAAGCTAAGTTCAGCATCCGTGATTTCAATGTTTCCGGAGAGTTTTATGGAATTGCCGTTGGCCGCAATATGTTTGTGCCTAATTGCCATGACAGCAATAAGCAGAATGATAATAACAAGAATAATAGGCAGTCTTTTCTTCATGTTTTATTCCTTTCGGTAAAGGCTATTGTCGGATATTTCTCATCAGAATACGAGAAATCTGTTTTATATGAGTTTAAATGGAGTACACAGTAGAGGGGTATCTACCTGTCGTGGATTTCGCGTTGCTCAACGATGATTTCGTTAAGAGCCTCTCTGTCGATGCCGTCGAGTTTCAGAAGTTTGTTTGCAAGTTTGACCGCGTGATCGATAAGGATTATAGCTTCGCTTTTTCTTCCTTCGGCTTGGTAGGTTAGTGCGAGCCCCTCATAGCCTTCGAGGTGATCTGGTTCTGCAACAATCAACTGTTCAAACTTGTATTCGGCAAGAGAAAAGTCACCACCCTCCATGGCGTCGTATCCCTCATCTGACCAGGTCCAATCCCAGTCATCTTCCTTGTGAGGCTTAATGTCCGGATACTTTTTGAGGAGATTCTTTACAAACTCCTTAAGATTATCCGATTCAATTCTTATTTCTTCTGTCTCTTTAATATTCAAGTCTTGATGACTTTAAAACCTGTCAGGCAAATCCGCAAATCTTTTCTTTTCAGACCCAGTCTTCGCTCAGGACTTCACCTTGCAGTCCTATTACAATACATTTGACAGGTACTTTGCGGGATGCCTGGCTCGTTGCTGTCTTGGCCATGGTCAGGAGTCCGCCGCAGCAGGGCACCTGCATGATTGCCACAGTCAACGTATTGATCTTTGCATCGTCAATAAGGGCTTTAATTTTCGCGATATATTCTTCGTGACCGTCGTCAAGCTTAGGGCATGCTATTGCCAGTGCTTTTCCTTTCAGAAAATCTTCATGGAAACTACCAATAGTGAAAGCAGTACAGTCTGCTGCTAAAAGGACATCCTTGCCCTGGTATTGAGGTGCTTCCGGCGACATCAGGTGCAACTGAATCGGCCAGTGCGTCAACCGTGATACACGTTTGCCTGTTTCCTTGTTTTGTTTCTCAGGTTCATAGAACTTCATTGATTGTGAGCCCGGACATCCGGAGTGTACAGTTGTGTGTGTCATATTCATTTCCTTTTCCTGGATAGGGTTGTGGACGTTGTTTTCGTTTAGAAATGAAATAGCCTCCTGCAGATATTCATCCTGTTTGTGATCGCGAAGGTGCGAGAGGTGTGCCCTGATTACATTCTCTCCCTGCTTGACAATATTTTCCATAACCTTTCGCTCGTCATATCTTTCTGCTTCACGCTCTTCAACGGTTATTGCACCGACCGGGCAGTGCCCGAGGCATGCGCCCAGTCCATCGCAGAAAAGGTCACTTACCAACCTTGCTTTTCCGTCAATCATCTGGATTGCTCCTTCCGGACAGTTGGGCATACAGAGCCCGCAACCTGTACATTTGTCATGATCTATTTTAATTATTTTTCTTTTCATGATTTCACCCTCGTTTTGTTACTGTTTTCTTAACCTTATAATATACATGTTTTTGGAGCCTTGACATGGGTCAAGTAAATGAAAGATTGTATCTCACAAGGAATCAGCCATTCCGCTGAAAAAAGGGGGGTATGCTCACACAAAAGGCCATAGCAGGGATACTGGGGCAGGCAGAGTTGTTCAAGGGATTAGCCGAGCCGGCGAGACAGGCGCTTGCGTCTGTATGTGTTCAGAGGGAAATCGCACGAAGAGAATACCTGTTCCATGAAGGTACAAAAGCTGATGCCATCTATGTTCTTTTTTCAGGGAGTATGCAGCTGGTCAAGTCAGATCTCGGAGGAAAGGATGTTGTAATCCGAACGATCAGGCCAGGAGAGATTTTTGCAGAGGCCGTCCTGTTTGAACGTGATAATTACCCGGTGAGTGCTGTTGCTTTGAAGAGAAGTACACTGATCAGATTGGGTCGCAGTGATTTCTTCCGCCTGCTTGAAAGTCGTGAGTTCAGGGACAGTTTTCTTGCATCGCTGATGGGCCGATTGCGATATCTGACGAATCTTGTTTTTCGAATTTCTGTGTATGATGTAGAAACGCGTTTCTGCCTTTTTCTCGCTGAGCAATACGGGAAGAAGGATGAGTATCTTTTGCAGATTTCAAAAAAAGATATTGCAGCCGCAATTGGTGCAACGCCTGAAACTTTTTCGCGTATGATGATGAAAATGAAAAAGCGTGGCATGGTTCTGAAGGGAAAGGCAATACTTGTCAAGAAAGGCTTCTGGGAGAAGTTTGCCTGTCAATAGATCTGCCTTTGGATGTAAGCTTAATTGTGGCGATGAATGCAGAACAGCATATCTGTCCATTGTGCGAATCCCTGGAGACGGGAATATTTCACAGGGACAGGTACCGCGACTATTATGCCTGTAAAATATGCGGGATGGTTCACGTTCCATTTGTATACCATTTGTCGGCAGACAAGCAAAAGCACCGTTACGACCTCCACCATAATGATCCTTCTGATAAAGGTTATCGCCGTTTTTTGTCCAAGCTGGTTGATCCTCTGGTGGAAAGGCTTGAAAACGGAGCGGAGGGGTTGGATTATGGATCTGGGCCTCAACCTGTGCTTGCCGATATGTTTTCTGAAAAAGGATACCGGATGGAAATATATGATTTGTATTATGCGGGTAACAGGGAAGTGTTGACCAGGCAATATGATTTTCTAACATGTTGTGAAACCATGGAGCATTTCTCCGAACCTAAGAAGGAGTGGGAGCAATTTCTTGCAATGGTTAAAAAGGGTGGCTGGATCGCAATTATGACCCAGATGCTGGAAGATACAGATGATTTTGCGCGGTGGCATTATATAAACGATGAAACGCATGTGTGTTTCTTTTCAGAAAAAAGTTTTGAGTGGTTGGGGCGGAAATATGGAACAGAGATCATTTTTGAAAGTACGTCAGTGGTGTTGTGCCGGGTGTGATGAATCTTGTATAATTTATTGAAGCTGTGTGAATTGGATTGAAGCTGGCCAAGGACGTGTGATATATGGTCAGAAGTTTTTATTACAAAGGAATCTGTTTAAACGGGAGATAGATATGAGCGATCAGGTTAAGGTAGTCTTGCAGGAAAGTGAAATGCCCCGCCAGTGGTACAATATTGCCGCGGATCTGCCGCATCCAATGCCACCCCCTGTGGGCAAAGATGGCAAACCGATAGGGCCGGAGGACCTGGCTCCTGTATTTCCCATGAATCTTATTGAGCAGGAAGTCAGTACAAAGCGCTGGATTGACATACCGGAACCAGTGCTTGAAATCCTGAAACTCTGGAGACCCAGCCCTCTTTACCGTGCGAAAAGACTTGAGCAGGCGCTCAAAACCCCAGCAAAAATATATTACAAGAATGAAGGTGTATCGCCGGCAGGAAGCCACAAGCCGAATACGGCCATAGCACAAGCTTATTACAACAAGGAATTCGGCATAAAGCGTCTTACTACTGAAACGGGAGCGGGACAGTGGGGATGTGCTCTCTCGATGAGTTGCAAACTCATGGGGCTTGAATGCAAGGTGTACATGGTGCGAATCAGTTTTGACCAGAAACCATTCCGGAAAATGATGATGCGGGTTTGGGGTGGGGACTGCATAGCAAGTCCCAGCAATACGACAAATGCAGGCCGTTCCATACTTCAGCAGGATCCGAATTGTACAGGTAGTCTGGCAATTGCAATCAGCGAAGCAATCGAAGATGCAGTTACTTCCAAGGATACACGTTATGCACTCGGCAGTGTCCTCAACCATGTGCTGATGCACCAGACAATCATTGGGCTGGAAGCCAAGAAGCAGTTCGAAAAGATCGGCGTTTACCCTGATGTTGTTATCGGTTGTGCTGGAGGTGGCTCAAACTTTGCAGGAATATCATTCCCGTTCATTTGTGACAAGATTCATGGCAAGAATGTAAGGATAGTTGCAGTTGAACCGGAAGGATGTCCTACCCTGACAAAGGGACCGTTTGCATACGATAGCGGCGATGTCGCGATGATGACACCGCTTCTACCGATGTATTCGCTTGGACACACTTTTATCCCTGAGCCGATCCATGCCGGTGGATTGCGATACCACGGTATGGCCCCCCTTGTTAGTCATGTACAAAGGGAGGGGCTTATTGAAGCTGCAGCGTTGCCTCAGCTTGAGTGTTACAAGGCTGCAGTCCTGTTTGCACAGACGGAGGGATTCGTTCCTGCGCCTGAGACGTCACATGCTATTGCAATGACGATACGCGAGGCAGAAAAGGCGAAGCAGGAAGGCAAAGAAAGGGTAATCTGCATGAACTGGTCCGGTCATGGGTTGATGGATCTTGCCGGATACGAGGCTTTCTTTGATGGTAAGCTAAAGGATGTGGCCCTGGATGAAAAGGCGCTTCAGAAGTCTATTGACTCCATGAAGGGATTACCTGTTCCTCCGCCGCTTGCATAAAGTTTTGATGAAATTATCAGGGTAAGGCGAGTCGTACAATACTGCGGCTCGCCTTAGCTTTTGGATTGTTAACTAAAGAGTAATGCCTGTCTGGAGGATTTAAAATGAATAAGGGTGCAATGTTTCTTCTTGGAGCTACGCTTGCCTTGGGGTTCGCATGGTCGGCAAACATGATATCGAATGCAATGGTAAGGATGCGCCAGCAGAATCTTATCCGGGTCAAGGGTGTGGCAGAACAGAAGATCAAGTCCAATTGGGCGTCATGGCAGTGTGAGTTCTGGTGCAAAGCGGCAAATCTGCGCGAAGGTTATGAAGTGTTGAGTAAAAGCAAAGATGCCGTTAGAGCCTTTCTGGAATCGAAGGGCATCATCGTGGACAACATTGCTTTTCAACCTATCAGTATTGAGCTGGAATACCAGGCAGATGAAAAAGGACATAAAACCAATTTCATTCAGTTTTATGTTCTACGGCAGTATGTGATGCTTGAGTCGGCGGATATTCTTAAAATTGATGCTGTGTCGAAAGAGATTACCGATCTGATCAAGCAGGGGATCGAACTGCGTTCAAATTCCCCCATGTTTGTAAATACTGATATTGAAAGCATAAAAATAGACTTGCTTGGCAAAGCTACGAAGAATGCATATGAACGTGCCGACATTCTGGCAAAGAACAGTAATGGGAAGGTGGGTACACTTAGTTCGGCATCGCAGGGTGTTTTTCAGATTACTCCTGTTAATTCAACTGATGTTTCTGACGATGGAAACTACGACACGTCTACAATAGAAAAAACCATCAAGGCAATTGTAACGCTTGAATTTCAGGTTGAGAAGTAAGGTCGAATAGCCGGAATCCTCATAATTCCTTTAAAATTGGAACTAAAAATAATATAAACTTTGTATTGCAAAGTACTTTGTTGTGGTGCTATATTATCTTCAGAAAGAGCGAGTATGATTGCAAATCACATACATGATGCACTGGCACAGGTAAGGAAACTGCAGGAGTTCATTCTGGCGAGAAAGCTGTTCAGAGGATATTCCGGACCGGCCAGAATGACTGGTGGGTTTGTAGCGCTGGCAGGAGCTTTCGTTATGAGCCGTACGATGTTTCCACCATCGCCAGTTGCACATCTGCTTGGCTGGGGCGGGGTATTGTCTGCTGCGCTGTTGCTGAACTATGGCGGTTTCATATGGTGGTTCCTGTTCAGTTCCCAGGCCCGGCGCGAAGTGACAAGGGCAATGCCGGTTGTTGATGCCATACCTGCTCTTGCGGTTGGTGCGGTGTTCAGCATGGCCATGATTCTGGGAAAACATTACGAGTTGTTTTTTGGAACATGGATGTGTCTCTATGGATTGGCTCACGTTTCTTACCGCATGTCTCTTCCAATGGCAAATTATGCTGTGGGCATTTTCTATATTACCTGTGGATCGGTCTGCCTGTTAATGCATACCCCGCTGACCAATCCCTGGCCGATGGGGCTGGTTTTCTTCGCCGGTGAAGTTTCGGGCGGACTCGTTTTACACAGGATCAATTATGCCGCGAAAGGGGGCAGCTTAGATGAGCCATAATGAAAATATATATGAGGCGCTGGAGAAGATATTCCATGAACCCAATCGCCTGGCGATAATGTCGGTCGTATGTGCATCGGATCAGGGGTTTTCATTCAACGAGCTGAAAGAAGTGTGTAACCTGACGGATGGAAATTTAAACAGGCATCTCAAGGTTCTTGATGAAGCTGGTGCCGTGAGGATCGAAAAGAAATTTGTCGATGCCAAACCCAGGACAACAATAATCATTACGGCAAAGGGGCTTGATCGTTTTAATGAATACCTTTCCGCGTTGTCTGAGGTGTTGAAAAAGGCAAAGGAAGCCATCCCGGAGGAGAGAAAAGCCGAAGCGCCGATTGGAAAACTTGTGAGGGCATAATAGATGAATAATAAAGCAAAGAATGGAATTAGTAATTGTTTTAACCACAGATGAACGCAGGGAGAAGGAGGGGGGGAATTTCATGAAATTCAGAGTTCTCAGAATGCTGCTTTTATTCTCTGCTTTTGCGTGGGGGATGTCGGTGTTTGGCGTGTTCCTCCCTTGGGAAAAGTCTGTTGCTGTGCTTAATGGTTTTGGTGCCAAAACAATACCTAATGACCCAATGCTTAACTACTGGGTACGTATGACAGCAGGAGCTTATACAGGAATAGGTGTTTTCTTTCTGGTATTGGCCATCAATCCACGACGGTATGCAAATGTAATACCGATGGTGGGGCTACTCATTTTCATTGAGGGAATCGTGTTGCTTGTCCACGGACTTTTGTTGCATCTGGAGCCTTTGCCATTTTACGCGGATGCAGGTTGCTGCCTTTTCGGAGGTGCGGGAATTTGGATGTTGGCAAATTCGGCAGAGACCGAAAGGCAATAATTTTTTATCAGAGTGCTTTGCGTAACAAAGCGCTCTGTGGAGGCAAAAATTATGAATAACAGAACAAATGAAGGAGGGAAAAAGATGAATTCTTGCGTATTACCACCACCTGTGCCGGAATCAGAAGGTATTGATCAAAACGGTTCTTATATTGAGAGGCCTGCTGTTGCCTCTGGGACACGTAACAACAAAACAATGAAGATGAGTCAGTTTTTTTTCGAAAAGTTGTCCAGCGATTTTCAAGGCTTAGAGGAAGTCGGCATTATAGATTGTTTATTAAAGCATCCCGGTCGAATTTTGCATGAAATTATCAATGATAAATCACAGCGAACAATGTGGTTTCTGGCAGGGCTAATAATTACCTGTATGTTTGCTTATGGGTTTGTAATGGGGACCTTTTCAGGAGCACAACAGTTGTGGATGGTTCCCTTAAAGGTTGTCGGGGGAATATTATTCAGCCTGTTGATATGTCTGCCCAGTCTTTATATCTTTGCCGGTCTATCCGGTAGCAATCAGACATTTACACAAACATTAGGCATGTTTCTTCAATCATTGGCTCTTGCGGGTTTACTGCTGGTGGGGTTTGCTCCTGTTGCGTGGATTTTTGCCCAGTCAACCAACTCTGTGACGTTTATGGGAGCTCTGTTCCTTATTTTTTGGGGAATCGGTACCTGTATTGGCATGGAGCTCCTTTCCTCGTCATTCTCCTTCATGAATAAACAGCAAATGGTGTTTCTGAAGATATGGATATTCGTATTTATTACGGTTGTTCTCCAGATGATGACAACGCTTCGGCCTCTTGTAGGTAATTTTAACGGTTATCAGCTTGAAGGTAAGAAGTTCTTTGTAAGTCATTGGATTGACTGTATAGATGAAAATAAGCCTGTGAGGGGCAGGTAAGGTATAGAAAATCACCTGGAGTAATTTGAGATGAGCACAGACACTCATAATGAGAAATCATGGATCGATCCATCCATTTTGTGTCGGATGAATAATGATCTCATTGCTTGGGTAACCAATCCGGGCGAGCAGGGTAAGGTTATTCTCATTGCGTGCCTTTATATTCTCATATGTACGGCATTGTATGGCTTTACTTTTGGCATATGGCGGAGTCTTGAACAGGCCATTTATTCTTCCGTCAAAATGCCCATCTTGTTCTTTGCAACTCTCATGGCTGGAGCGATGATTTGCACAATGCTGGCACAGGTATTGGGTACGGGTCTTTCGTTCAAGACCGTATGCATGACGGTTCTTCTAGGTATGGCTGTTACCTCGGTGATGCTTGCATCTCTTGTTCCTGTAATGTTGTTCATTGTTTTACAAATGCCATTGGCTAATGATCCGGTATCTGTTGTATCAATGCATGCATACCGAATCTTGTTGATTCTAAATGTTCTCATGATTGGTTTTTGCGGCGTTGTGGGAAATTGCAGGCTCTATCGTCTGCTAAAAACCCTGACGGCATCGACAAGCATGGCGCTACGTCTTAATCTTATATGGATTCTTATTCTTGGATTTGCGGGATGCGAATTATCATGGCTTGTCAGCCCTTTTCTTGCAAGGCCTGACATTCCGGTACCTTTTTTCAATCCTAACGCTTTTTCAGGTAATTTTTTTGAATATCTTTGGCAGGCGGTATCGGAATTAGTCAGATAAATGGTTCATTAATAATAGGAATAGCATGTAAAACAATGAAGGAGGAGGGAAGATGAACTCAGCGGCAATGATGACGCAGCCGCCGCAACCCGGATTCTTCAAGAGACACGGTACGGTGATCAGGATGATAACGATTTGTGTAATGGTGATGTTCCTGATGATTCCGTTGGCAATGATAGAATCAGTTCTAAAAGAACGCATGTATCGCAGGAACGGGGTTGTGGGTGAAATCTCCTCAACATGGGGAGCCGAACAGACAATCAACGGGCCGGTCCTGATGGTGCCTTATATTACCTGGATCACGGTTATTAAGGAGAAGACAGTTAACGGAAAGGAAGAGAAAATTCCAGAGCTCCAATCCAGGATTGCTTATGCGTATTTTCTTCCTGCCAGCCTGAAGATTTCCGGAATACTGGATCCAAACGTCTTGCACAGGGGTATTTACGAGGCGGTTGTGTACAGCGGTACACTGCATCTTTCCGGCAGTTTCACGAAACCTGTATTTGATGAGTGGGGTGTAAAACCTGAAGATGTTATTTGGAAAGATGCGACAGTTTCTTTCATGATTACTGATCTCAGGGGTACTAAGGATGTCATTTCTTTGAAATGGGGTGACAAATCCATTCCGCTGGCGACTGGTTCGAAGATCAAAGAGAATCCATCCGGCCTGCATGCGCGGCTTGGAGCCTCACCGTTTGACGGCGATTCCAGTAACTTCGAGCTTGCTGTCGCCTTGAACGGGAGTGGGAGTATTAACTTTGCGCCATTGGGAGGGTGTACAGAAGTGAAACTTTCTTCGTCGTGGCCGGATCCAAGCTTCCGGGGATCGTTTCTGCCGGTGGAAAGGAAAATTAGTACAGAGGGTTTTGAGGCGATATGGCAGATGTCTTGTTATGGCCGCGCTTATCCACAGCAGGGGGCTGTGACGGTTTCCGGTTCCTTGCCTTTCAGTACCGATGCGGTCAAGGCATCGCTTTTCGGGGTCAGCCTGATTTCCGTGGTTGATTCATACCGCTATGTTGAGCGGTCGATCAAGTACGGGGCCTTGTTTATAGTGCTTGCATTCACAGCATTCTTTCTCTTTGAGATTCTTTCGCAGTTGAGGATCCATCCATTCCAGTACACACTTGTGGGTGTTGCCTTGAGCATGTTCTATCTGACATTATTGTCGCTCTCAGAGTTTATTAATTTCGGTCTTGCGTATCTTGCAGGGGCGGTAGCGGCGATTGGATTGATCACTTTCTACAGTGCTTATGTCCTGAAAAGTTTTCGCCGGGCTTCAGTCATGGCAGTGGGCCTTACGGCTATTTATGGGTTCCTTTATGTTATTCTCCGACAGCAGGATTATTCATTGCTTTTTGGTACTGTGGGGCTCTTTATTGTGTTGGCAGTCGTAATGTATGTTACGCGCCATATTGACTGGTATGCGAGGGATGAACGCGTAAAATAAGATGGTATTATGAAGAGAATTAATTTTGCAACTATACTGGAGATATTACTTGCTGTAGTTTTACCGCTTGTCGGGGTGGTGGTAAGCGGACAGCCTGTCGGGCAATACACGGAGTTTCCGCCGCTGACAAGGTATGTGGAACATGCCGGGTTTTCCTGGCCGATGTTTATCGGCCTGGCTGTTTTTATTCTTGTGTCCATCGTGCCGTTTCTGTGGCGTGTCGTTGCTTCTTCGTTCCGTACCACAAGTTCTCCGATTAACCTTGTCCCCGTTTCTTTCTTTCCGTGGTGGGGATGGTTCGGATTGCTTCTTGGTGGCATGGTATGGATCCTGGCCTGGACTCGTTTTGAATGGTTTGCGTCATGTCAGCAGTTTACATTCAGTCCTCTCTGGTTTTCTTATATTCTTTTGGCGAATGCACTGACCTTCAGGCGAACAGGCCGGTGTATGCTTATAAACCGTACGGGATATTTTTTCAGGCTTTTTCCCTTGAGCGCGGCATTCTGGTGGTTTTTTGAATATCTGAACCGTTTTGTACAGAACTGGTATTACCAGGGCGTGGACGGACTCTCATCTTTCCAGTATTTCATTTTTGCCACATTGCCTTTCTCCACTGTTCTGCCTGCAGTGCTTGGAACATATGAACTTTTGAAATCGTTCCCAAGATTGAGCTGCGGCCTGGAAGATTCCATGAGACTGAATATCAAACATCCAAAAGTTGTGGCAATGGTAGCCCTGTTGTTGTTTGGTTCAGGTCTCGCCGGAATAGGCATCTGGCCTGATTATCTGTTTCCTCTGTTGTGGATCTCACCGCTGGGCATTATTACTGCATTGCAGACGGTGCGGGGAAAGGAAACCATATTCTCGCCTATAAGGAACGGTAACTGGCAACAAATATTTCTGCTGGCGATATCTGCCCTGATGTGCGGTTTCTTCTGGGAGATGTGGAATTATTACAGCGAGGCAAAGTGGCTGTACGCGGTTCCGTTTGTCGGACGATTCCATATATTTGAAATGCCAATTCTCGGTTTTGCCGGTTATTTACCTTTCGGATTGGAGTGTGCAGTGGTTGCGGCATTGGTTTCGAGCAATGAAGCTGCGAAGACGCGGACATAAAGATAAATCCTTTTGTAATGGGAAAGGAGGCGACAATGAATAACGTAAATGTAGAAAAGGGGCGGATATGGACTACATACCCGAATCATTTGGCAGTTGGCTGGTGTAAACTGGTCAACGCGGTTGTTATTATTTGTCTGGCTGTTTATTTTTTTGTTATTCCGGGATTTATTATTCTGCGAAACGTCAGCAATCCTGATATTGGAAAACCGGGCATTCCCGGTATTGCATGGCAGATTCACCGTGAGATATCGCCGAAGCTTGCAAAATGGGCAAAGAATAGGGTGGCTTCGGGGAGGGCTGCCTGTCTTCAACTTGTTGATGTTCCCAGTACCGAGTGGCCGATGTTCGGTTGCGTATTCTACCTTATGGCTACGGAGAATCTCCAGAAAGCATGGGAAGAAAATAACAGCCTTGCGCCTGTCGCTCCCAGGGAATACGCCCGCGAGGCGATTGGTGCGGCTATAGACCTGATTATGGACCCTGTGCATCATACGTGGGTGAAACAACACTGGGGGCCAAATTACCTTCATAGAGAAAACGTTTTCTTCCGTTCTCTGCTGATAAGGGGGATCATCAGCCACGAGAAAATCGTGAAAGATGGTAAATATCTCGATATTTTAAAGGACCAGGTGCTTACGCTTTCTGTTGAACTCGACAAATCAAAATTCGGGATACTGGATGATTATCCCTCAGAATGTTACCCGATAGATGTTCTTGCATCAATTGCCTGGATCAAGAGCGCTGGAGAGTTGATAGGTATTGATAACAGCAAGTTCGTGGAACGTTCGGTAAGGGCATTCAAGGGCAAGATGCTTGATACAAGGGGATTGCCTCCATTTGTTATGGATTCATGGACGGGCACTTTTCTCCCAAGTGATTTTGGTGAGAAGTACCGTTGTTCCAGGGGGACCGGTAATTCTTGGGTTTTGATTTTCTGCCGGGATCTCTGGCCTGATATTGCCGAAAGCTGGTATGCTGCTTATGAGAAATATTTCTGGCAGGATAAATGGTGGGCTAACGGGTTCAGGGAATTTCCGAATGATATGCCAGGGTTGAATTATACTTATGATGTTGATTCGGGGCCGATTGTGGCCGGGTTTAGTCCTGCTGCCAATGCGTTCGGGATAGCAATGGCTCGTGCAAATGGACGGTTTGATCATGCCTATATCCTTACAGCCCAGGTCCTTGCTGCATGTTGGCCTCTCTTGGATGGTACCATGCTCGGTGCCAGGATTCTTTCGAATCAGGCGCATGCGCCTTATCTTGGCGAGTCGGCCATATGTTATTTTCTGACACAGCAACCTGTTGCCGGGGTAAATATTGTGACTGGTGGTCGTGTGCCTGTTTTCGTTTTCATTCTGGTACTTTTCTATTACTGGGGTATTGGAATTATGGCGATCCTGTCGGCATTCTTAAGCATACGTAGTTGGCATCGAGATAAGGAGACAGTGCATATTACTGTCGAGCGTCTGCAAATACTAACGTGGATTATTTTAAATTTCTCAGGATTAGCTGTGATGTATGCAGGTTATATTGGTGCTGGAATATTGCTTGTACTTCTTGCACAATTCCTGCCCAGATATCGTATGGTGCAGTGCGGGGATAAATCATAACCGCCCATAGGGTAAAGGGGATCAGGTAATTGAGATGGAGCTGATTGTCACTGGTATATGCTGGTATGTAACTTTTGTGTTCTGTACCGTTCTTCATGAGGCGGCTCATGCTTGGGCTGCCAAAATGGGTGGTGACTTGACTGCTTATTACGGGGGGCAGGTTTCCATTGACCCTGTTCCGCACATCCGGCGAGAACCGATAGGGATGGTTGTTCTTCCGATATTATCCCTTATTATGTCGCGAGGTAGTTGGCCTTTCGGTTATGCAAGTGCCCCTTACGATTCTGACTGGGCGGATCGGTACCCGAAACGCGCTGCATGGATGGCTCTTTCTGGCCCTGCGGCCAACCTTTTAACAGCTGTCGTTGCAGGAGTGTTAATACGGATCGGAATTACATTTCATGTATTTGTTCTACCGCCCGTTATCAATTTTACAACGATCGCTGTTGGAGCCAGTGAGGGCGTATGGACTGTGCTTGCCATGTTTCTCAGTATGCTTTTTTCTTTGGGCTTGATACTTGCCGTGTTCAATATGATTCCTCTACCACCACTTGATGGGAGTGGGGTGTTACCATTATTTTTGAATAATGAACTGATGATGAAATACCGGCAGATAATGAGTCAACCCGGCTTCGCGTTGATGGGACTGGTCGTAGCGTGGAATGTTTTTGGACCTATTTTTCGGCCGGTTTTTCACATTGCGATCAGCTTGCTATATCCATGGTTGTAATGGTCATCTGAATGCAAAGCATCTATACGACAACAATTACTGATGAAGCCAGGAAGCGTGGCATAAGAATTAAAGTTCTTGATGAACATATGCCGATTTTTGTCCTTACAAAAGGCAGAAAGAACGTGCGATGTTTCAATGCGCTTACTGATAAAGTTGGTGCTGCAAGTTTTGTAATGGCGCAGAACAAGCGGGCTGCCAATTCGTTTTTACGCAAACACGACATTCCTGTTCCTGCTCAAGAATCGTTTTTTGACATTAAACAGGCGATGCGTTTCCTGAGGAAGTTCGAAAATATAGTCGTAAAACCTTCCACGCAATGGGGTGGACGCGGTGTTTCCGTTGGAATCAAGACTTCAGCCGAACTCAAATATGCGATTTGTGAGGCGCAGAAATATGAAGACGATGTTGTTCTTGAGCAGTATGTGCGTGGAGAGGATTTTAGACTGATTTTTGTGAATTATAAATTTGTGGCAGCCATCAGGAGGAGGCCTGCTGTCATCATTGGAGACGGTCATAGTTCGGTACAGTCACTTATTAAACGGTTTAACAATGTGGAGAAGAAGATTGATCCCAGTCATCAGATTCCAATTGATGTAGAAACGAAGCGGGCGCTTCGACAAATAAGAATGTCGTTCGGTGCGATTCCACCGAAAAATGCATCGGTACAGGTTCGCCTTAATTCTAACTATCATACCGGGGGCATGGTCGATGTCATGAGCGATAAAATAGACAGGAGCCTGCTTGTTTTAGCAAAGAAGGTTGTCCGACTTGTTGGTATCCCTGTGATTGGCGTCGATTTTCTTTGTGATACAATCAGGAACAGATATTGGGTTATTGAATTAAGCCCTGATTTGGCCATCTCACCTCCGGAAGGGCCTGAGGTTGCCAGACATTTTATCAAATATCTGTTTCGTTTGCGTTGATATTTTCCGTGAATATAAGGTCAGTCTGATATTGGGAGATATCTTCCGTTATCCACAACTTTAAACAGGGATTTATTATTCAATACTGTCTTTACAACATCCTTTGCGTTGTGCTGGGGCAGGGCATTTCCATCAGTTTTTAATTTGTCAAAAACTTCCTCAAGGCTCAAGGGACGCCCGGCGTTCAGAATTGCTGATGTGGCACGTTCCCTGATAGAACCCTGGCCTGATGAAGTTAATGCCCGCCGTGCTGTAGTATCAAGCCCTTCGACAGAGTCTTCCATATCATTGGCACCAGTACCGTAGATTGCCGGTGCTGGTTGCACTTTTTCTGTTCGCCGTGGTGGAGGTACAACCGCAGTTCGGCGTGGGGGCGGAACTGTAGCCGGTTTTGCCAATGCAGGAGCCGGTTGAACTTCAACAGGTTTATGGTTGGTGGTATGAACTGTATGTTTCTTTTGATGCACTATCACCGGTGTTGGTGCCGCAACAGGGATGGCTTTTACAGGTGTCGGTTGAGCTGTTGCACTAGCTACAGGTGTTGCTACAACTGTTGGTAATGGCTCTGGAGGCGGTGCCTGTTTTACTGGTTCTGGGACAGGAGCAGGCGGCGGTGGTGGTGGAGGGGCTAATACTGGCTCTGGTGCAGGAGGAGGGGGCGGTTGTGGAGGTGGAGGCACTACTGGTGCTGGTTGTGGCGGTGCTACCGGAGGGGGGGCAGGTTGCTGCACTGCTGGTTGTGCAGGTTGAGTTGGTGGTGACATTGGCATAGGTTGTTGAGGTGTCGCAACCGGTACTGGTTCCATTTGGGGTACAGGTTGTGGCTGGTAAACCGGCAGTGACATTGTTGCAGGTACTACTGGCTGTTGCATTTGCTGCGTTGGAGCTGAAGGGTTCACTGGCGGCATTCCCGTGGCAGTTCCGCCAGGTGCATAGTTCTCGTTTATTGTATAGAGTCCTTTATTGGTTACAGAAAATACGTCAGGACTGTTGCATAGGACTTTTCTGACGAGAACTTTTGGTTTTTCTGCAGGCATTGGGCATCCGCCTGAAATCATTTTATCGAAGAGACCATCAAATGTTAAAGGTTTCCCGGACTGCGTTAATGCCGTTACTGCATGTTCTCTGATTGTCTGGTAGTTTGCTGAGCTTACCGTTTGCGGTGCTGCAGGGGCCTGCTGTTTCATCCCTGGTATTGTAATGGGACTTTTTAAGGGTTTCTGTCCAGGTTTTGGAATAGGGCCTACTCCAGGCTTGAAGAAGGGGCTTCCCGCCGGTTTACTTCCGCCAAATTTACCCGATGGTCCTGCTGATGGTTTCATCCCTGTCTTGGTGACTGGTGTGGCAGGTGGTTGTTGCATTACTGGTGCTGATGGTGGGGGCTGGAATGTTGGAGCCATTGTCCCCTGGTATTGCATGGGTGCTTGTGCCATTGGTTGCATCTGTCCCGGAGCCTGTGGCTGGGGTGGATACATTTGTGGCATGCCTGCGACCTGTTGATTGGGGAGGGAGTTTTGTTGAGGCATATACGGTGCCTGTGGCATTGGCTGTTGATACTGGGGGGATACTGGTTGCTGAGGTTGGTATTGAGGCTGTTGTTGGAATGGTTGCTGATAATTAGCCGGCACTGGCTGTTGGGGCTGATATTGAGCCTGCTGAAAGGGTTGCTGATATGTTGTCTGCGTCTGTGGCTGTGCTGGTATCTGAGGCTGCTGAAATTGTGGCTGGGCAGGTATCGGACTTGGACCTGGAGCAGCTACTTGAGGTTCTATTGTGCCGACCGGTTGTCCTTTGGATGCTATTACATCGATTTTTGCCTGGAGTTCCTTTATTTCTGCCTGCTTTTCCTCAATCTGTTTCTTGAGCGTCAATATTGCTATCTGTTCGTCGATTGTGAGCTTTGACATATCCATAATTGATTCCTCTGAAGGCGTTACATGAAACTGCTTGGGTAAGCTAGCGCTAATACAGGGTAACGTCAAGGTGTTCTCTTCGTAATATCAGAGATCCTGGCATATGAATTTTGCCGCAAATGAAAGCCCCGAGTTTTCTTAAAACCGGGGCTTTCATTTCGAATCTGTATTACTTGCTGGGTGGAGTTTTGATATTAAACTTTGGAGTTTGAGAAACCTGCGGTTCTTTGGTTTCTGAAGGTTTCTTATCAGCAATCTTGCCAAGAAATTCGGGCAGATCTAGTCCAACTTGCTTTGCCAGTTCATGCATGGGTGGCAGGGCACCCATGAGTTTTTTCCCCAGATTCGACATGCCTCCATTTTCTGATCCACCATCCCATACGAAGATCTTTTCGATAGGCAGATCCTGAATAGCCTTGGCCTGTATGTTTGAAATCTCTGTTAGTTTCTCAATGAGGAGTAGAACGGATGCAACCTGTGGGTCTCCTGCTGACTGTACGAGGTTCCGATAACCTTCAGCCTTTCCGTCAAGAACTGCCTGCTGACCTTTACCTTCGGCGGACATCTTTGCAATCGTCGCCTCGGCTTGTCCTTTTGCAATCAGTATGGTCTGTTCTTTCTGGGCATCTGCCGCAATGATAACGCGTTTCTTTTCTGCCTCGGCTGGGACGACCATTTCCGCGTTAAGACGTGACTGCTCGCGTAGTGCCTTGGCATCTTCCGCTTTCTTTTGAGCATTTTCCTGAGCTACGCGGATTGCCCCATCAGCTTCCTTGGCAGCTGAATCACCTTTGTTTCTGGATTCCTCTTCAGCGACCTTCTGGTTGGCTCTGTACTTGGCCTTTGCCGCGTTAGCCTCTGTT
>MHBM01000213.1:0-5705 GCA_001804885.1 Lentisphaerae bacterium RIFOXYA12_FULL_48_11 | reverse complement strand
TCTGTTGACGCTTGTTTTTGTCTGCCGATGCTTCACCGATCTGTGCATCAGCCATTGCAGCTGCGACCATTTGTCGCCGCTTTTTTTCCGCTTCGGCTTCACCTATTTGTGCTTCCGCAGTGGCTGCGGCAACTGCAACACGCTGGTCACGCTGGCGTTCGGCAACACCGATTTGTCCACGTTTTTCCTGATCGGCAACATCAACGTTGGCCTGGTTGATTGCTTCTGCAGCTGCTTTGCGGCCAATGGCTTTTATGTAGCCAGATTCATCATCAATATCACGGATATTGACGTTAATAACTGTTAGTCCTATTTTCTCGAGTTCAACTGCTACAGCCTCGTTGACTTTTGACATGAAGGACTGCCTGTCGCGGTTGATGTCCTCGATTTTCATCGTTGCGATTACGGCGCGCATCTGTCCGATAATAATATCCTGAGCCTGTGCCTGGATTTGCTGTGTTGACTGACCGAGTAGGCGGATTGCGGCATTCTGCATGATGCCCGTTTGATTAGAAATGGCTGCTGTTACAGTCGTAGGTACGCTGACACGTATGTTTTCCTGGGATAGCGCATTGGATAGATCTATCGGGACGACGAACGGTTCAAGGTCAAGATAGTCGTAAGCTTGGAAGAGCGGCCACACGAATGCGGCGCCCCCGTGGATACATTTTGATGCACCACTGTTTGTTTTTCCGTATATAACGAGAATCCTGTTGGAAGGGCAGCGCTTATATCTTTTTGCCAAAGTGATGAAAAGTGTCAGAAGTACTACAGCAATTATAATTCCGAGAATAATATTGGTAGACCCTGAATCAGCTCGGGCTGTTGTCGGGATGTAATTTGCAGCCAGAATTGTCGTTAGCATTTTCATTTCCTATCCCTTTCCTTCATTTGTTGAGTGATCCAATTCGACTTCAACGGAATTTGGTCCTGAGATTTTTGTTACTTTTACGGAAGCGCCGGTCTTGATAGCTGTTCCGTTGTTTGAACGAGCCTTTAGATGTGTCATAATCCCACTGCAAAGCATACGTATCTCGCCATTGCCGTTCGCAGGGATATCAAGATAGACATTGCCCGTATTGCCGATACATTTATTTATATCGATGTTGCCAGTTTCGGTCATTTTTCGCATTCCATAAACCAGCAGTGATACCATGAACATTGCGCCTAACCCCCATATGACAGCGTATCCCATGGAAGGGGTCACGGATACACCTTTTGACATATACAGCGCTCCTGCCCATGTGAATAGTGTGAAGAAGGCTATGATTGATCTGACGCTGAGGAGTTTAAAGGCTGCGACTGAATCCGTGGCATCGTCGACTGAGTCATGATGGATGCCCGTTTCCAGGTCGGTGTCCATATCTGTATCGACACCCAAACCGAAGAAAGCCATCATTATCTGCCAGACAAAGAAAACACTGAAGAAAGCAGCAGCAATAAAAAACCAGTGGTTAAGAGGTTGAAGCCCTTCCCAGAATGTTGAGAAATTTTGCATAATGTAAACCTCCCCTTTTTACCTGTCTGCGTTCAATCTGCTATCTTCTTGCAGAATAGATTATTTTGAGTATCGCACGTCATGGCTGGTATTTGCCATTATAATCTGATCACTTTTTTGTAACTGTAGATTCGCGCATTTAGGTTCTCAAAGTAAAAAAAATGGGCAGGGAGAGATGATGTTTTCAGAAAGTGATAAGGTTGAAGATTGCTGATATTTTATTTTTCTACTTGCTCACCACTCTTGCTGCCTGTATATTATCGTTATAAATTTATAAAGGAAAAATTATATGCCCAAAACTTCTTATGATGCGCCGGCCGTCAGAAAGGCAGTTTTTCTAATAGAGCTGCTTTGTGAAAGCGAAAAACCGCTCGGAGTATCTGAAATATCCCAGGCTTTGGATGTTAATTCCAACATGGTTTTCAGGCTTCTTAAAACACTCGAGGAGGAGGGCTGGATCGTACGGTCTTCCGAAGGGCCAAAATATTCTATGAGCCTGCGTCCATTTCATTTTACCAGCAAAACGGTCAGGAGGATGGGCGTGAGGACTGCTGCCGACGAACCATTGAGGACATTATGGGAAGAGACTCATGAGAGTTGCTATCTGGGTGTGATTGATGGGACCAGGACGCTTTTCCTTGAACATCTTGACGCCACCGGCGATGTCAGGGTAATGGCAACACCAGGAGGTCGCTTCCTTATGCATTGTGCTGCGCCAGGCAAGGTTCTCCTGGCATTCAGTCCTGTAGAATTTGTGGAGAAAGTGGCGAAGGTTGAAGGTTTGCCTGCCCAAACGAAGAATTCAATAAAAACTTTGAAAGTGCTTCAGAAGGAGTTGGAAGCTGTTCGAGAGACAGGATATGCAATAGATAATGAAGAGTATGCCGACGGCTTATATTGTTTTGCCGCTCCTGTCTTTAATGTTAAAGATGAGTTGGCCGCCACAATAGGGGTTTCGGTTCTGAGTCTTTATTATTCGCTGGAACGGACAATAAAGGAGTTGGGCCCAAAAGTTATTTCTGCTGCAAATGCGACGTCCATGTCGCTTGGTTCTACCCGCCAGATTCATTTCAAAGGGTAGTTGAGCAATACGGACAAGCTGCTGTCCAAGGCGTTTCTGGATGAATAGAATATTTCAAAGAAGTACTGCGGTTTTCTTTTTCGCAGTTTCATGCCATTGTTGCATTGGAGAGTCTGCAATCTCAGGGCATAACGATGGGTGGACTGACATGATGCATAGTTTATGTGTCAATGTCGGTTCGAATGGGACTGATGTACTTGTCCAGGCGGTTTGTAATATCGCAGATTGTTATCCCGATCAGAGTGCCAGTTTTAGTAATTTAAACAAGATGTCGCTGTCTGAATGGGCCGACACTGACGTTCCGATGTTGGGCAAAAAATCTCTCGCCAGTCTGATTGACCGGCTGGAGAGTCCGGAGAAACTGAGTGATGAACTTTCTGTTCTTGTGGAGAAGAAAATATCTGGACATGATCGAGCTTGGCTTCATTTGTTTGACCGGGCCTATAATCAGCTTCGGATTGAACAAATAGTCAAATGTCCCAGGATCGCCTTCATTCGGCGAAGATCGTACGGCTTGAGGGGAACCAATGGAACCATGTTCTCCCATCGCACAGACAAGTATTCTGCAATTCTCGTTTATGATCCATGTGTGCCGGAAAATAAGCCTCGTACGATATTTGAAACACAGGAGGGTTTTGTTTGGGATATCAAACCGTCTCCGGATGGAAAGAAGCTTCTGATGAGTTATAAAGAGGAAAATGACCTGCCGTTTCACGTCTGGGAGATCCAGGTTGACGGAAGTGGATTACGGCAACTCACAAAAGGAAATTATCATGACTTCAATCCTGTCTACTATCCTGATGGGCGAATCGTGTTTTGTTCGTCCCGCGTGGAGTCCTATTCCCTTTGTCAGGATTTTCTCGCCTCCGCACTTTACATAATGAACGGGGATGGAACCAATATGCGCAGAATCGATTTCACAACTCTTTGTACGAGTGCACCGTCGGTTATGTCGGATGGCACAATTCTTTGTACGCGTTGGGAGTACAATGATAAAAATATTTTTTCCTGGCAGGGGTTATGGACCATAAATCCTGATGGACGACAACTGAAACTTTATTATGGAAATACAATTACAATCCCGAATTCCCGGTACGGCGGTAAGCCGATTCCAGGGACAAGCGAGATCATGCTTACAATGGCGGGACATCATCTGCCGCCCGTGGCGGATATTGCGGTGGTTGACCGGAGTAAAGGCATTGAAAATACGGATGCGATGAGAAAAGTTACTTTTGAAACACCTTATCAGATTACAAAAGGGAAGACATGGCGGGATATCAACTGGGGGCCAGGAGATCGTTTTTATCCGTGGTCCGTAACAGATCCATGGCCTATTACGGATGGCCTTTTTCTTGCGGCGTTCGGACGCATGAACAAGAATGCAGGATCTGGCCGGTTCGGCATATCTCTGGCCATGTATGATGGCGTTCGTTTCGAATTGTACGGCAAACCGGGCGAATCTTTTTTCAGTCCGGTTACTTTGGATAAGAAACCACCTTTAAATGCAATCGAGACACAGGTTCCTGTGGGGCCAGGCGAAGGAACATTTTTTGTTCAGGATGTTTACCAGGGATTACAAGAGTATGGTGTTGCCAGGGGGCAGGTCAAGGCATTGAGAGTCGTTCGACCGACACCCAAAAAATGGAACACTGAGGGGCCTAGGTTTCATGATCACTATCCAGTTGTCGGCTACGGTAGTTATTACATAAAGGAGAATCTAGGCGAGGTTCCTGTTTATGACGATGGATCGGCATATTTCAGGGTTCCGTCCAATTGCGAACTTTTCTTTATTGCCCTGGATAAAGATGGCAAGGAAATACAACGCATGGGTTCTGTTACCCAGATTACAAGCGGGGAGCATGCATCCTGTGTCGGGTGTCACGATGACCGAATGAAGGCGCCGCCGCTCGGACCGAAGGTGCGTAATTTGCAGGGGAACCCTCCTGACGCTTTAAAACCTCCACCGTGGGGACTTGGTCCATTTGATTATGTGAAACACGTTCAGCCGGTCTGGGACAGGTACTGTGTGTCTTGCCATTCAGGAAGAAGTCCCAAAGGCGGGGTGGACCTTTCGGGCGACAAGAGTCGTTTTTTCAACATGTCTTATGACCACCTGATTCAACGTGGAATGGTTGAGTATTATTATATTAATCCAGGTCCGACAGGTGTTTTTCCGGCTATGGGAACAGGTTCATATGTGAGTAAGTTGACCGCGCTTATAGAAAGTAAGCACAGCAAAGTGGATATGGATGATGAAAGTCGTCGCAGGGTTTATGCGTGGATAGACTCTAATGTGCAATATTACAACACTTGGGATATGTCGCGGCCTCATACTTGCGGCGGACGTGATCCATGGAACTATGTAAAGGATGATAAACGGGTGACGCCGGAACCTGAGCCGTGGCTTCAGGATTTCAGCAAGGTATATGTTGCCAGTTGCATATCCTGCCACGATAAAGGCCCTTTTTCTGAATACATGCAGGTTATTGCCGAGGATAATCATTCGCCACGGTTGACCAAGCGTGAGCGTCGGATAATGTGCGGAGATTGTCCCGAAAATTATGGCATAAATCTTTCAAGGCCTGAATTCAGCCATCTCTTGAATGCCCACTTGAGCAAAGAATACGGAGGGATGGAGCTTGAGAATCCCAAAAAGGGGAGGAAGCCTCTGGTATTTAAGGATGCCAATGATTCTGTATATCAGAGTATGCTGAAAGCTGTTCAAAAGGGGAAGGTAGCGCTTGAAGCCAGACCGAGAATGGACATGCCAGGTGCTATTGCAATTCCTCAGGAAAGAAATTTCGGAAAGGTTTTTTAGGAGAATAACTGGTGGAAAACACATATTTGGAGAAGAAAGGTAAACGGATAAATATGAGAATCGAAGTGATAAAGTCGAGTCTTGCCATACTGTCATTGTTAACTACGATTGTATATTCAGATGACAGGTTGATTGTTGGCGTAGGATCGTCTGCAAATGAGAACCCAAAGATTGCAGGCGAGGAAGCTGCCAAGAAGGCAAAGGACGGCCTTTGTGGCAGGGATGCCAGGATTGCGATTGTTTTTTCGGCGCGAAAGCAGTTGTGTCCGGAATTAGTGGAGGGAGTTGCTTCGGCTTTCGATAAGACG
>MHBM01000212.1 GCA_001804885.1 Lentisphaerae bacterium RIFOXYA12_FULL_48_11 | reverse complement strand
CAAATGGTGTTGCCAGCGCCCCGCATTTAAGTTCGTCAGCCTCCTGGCGGAAATAGACAGGCTTCAGGAAGACCGGTGCCTTATCTTTTATTTGGCCACTGTTTTCGATAAAAGCGATCTTACCATTTTCTTCGCCGCAGATCAGATCGAGATCGCCATCATGGTCCCAATCGAGGGCAACTGGAGTGATCATCTGCATGTCCATTTCCAGCAGAGATCCATCATCCTTCTTGAGTCGGACCCCGGGCAGGTACTTCGGGTTACTACGAGTCCCGACATTCTGAAAGTATGTGAAGCCGTTGAGAAATTCGCCGCAAATGATATCGAGATCACCGTCGCCATCCCAGTCGGCAACGCTGGGCGATGGCCAGCCGTATGTTTCAAGAATGTTACCTTGCACGTCGGTCAGGCGGTACGGAGTTGCATACTGTGGCTTTTGGTTTGTACCAACGTTTCGCGCGACATATATCTGGCCCCGTAATGGTCCGTAGAGCCATTTTCCGGAGGCGTCATAGCCATAAGTACTCCATGATACTCCATAATAATCTTTCCAGTCGTCGATACCAATCACAAGGTCCGTTTTGCCATCGCCGTCGAAGTCGACATAACGCCACATGTTTCCCCGGACATTGTTCGTATGCACGTTAGCGGCGAGAGACAGGTCAACGGGCTTTAAAAGTCCGGAATTGATGAAGTCGGGATATTCTTTACCTGGCGTCAGAACGTGTGGTTTCCCGTCCACGTAACTTACCTGGGCATTGATCTTTCCGTCACTTATTCGCTGCCCCTGCTTGAAAACGGGCATTTTGTCTTTTGTACCAGGGTGCTCGTAGACATACACACCGTTGTACGGTACATCATCCTCAACGATGACCATGTCGATCACCCCGTCACCATTCACATCCAACGGTAATGGCCAAGCCCAGAGTCCGGCGCCCAGATCGACCACCAAACCAGGATGGTTGTATTTCATTCGCTGCAACTCGCTAGCTTCAGTAACATTCCACAAAGCCAGAAATAAGATCAGAAAATAAATTTTCTTTCTCATAAATAACACTCCTATTTTCTTTAAGTAGTTTTAACCTGAACCCGTTTTGGCTTATAAAACGATGAAACGGTTCGCTCTGAGCAAAAAAAGACTAATAAAATCAAACCGGCAGGAAAAACGAGAAGTTCGTACAAGTTTCATGGATCGCTCCTTATTTGTTTTGCGTTTTATCACTCCAGTCTAATTTTGTCTTGCGAAATAATCGATTGGACTATTTTGAACATGCAGCTATGGTAGGTTGGCAGGAATATCCTGAAACCGGTTCGGCTATACTGTTTATCTGCGAAGCTGGTGTGGCTCCGCACGCTGGGTTGGTAAAGCTGGTTTTGGTAAATCAGAAGAGTCCTCATCTTGAAGGTAAATGTTCTCCTGACTGTTTCAGTTTTGACGACAATCATGGCGAGTATATCTGTCCTGCCGGTAAAAGATTATAGTGGCGGACGTAACACAAACGAAACAGACTGGTTGAATATATTTCAAGCGTTGTCGCAAGAAAGGAGAAATGCTGTTTTCTGACTACTTGCGAGGTGACGCTTCTCTCGCTAAACTTGCGAGTGTTACCGTGAACTCATGCTAAGAACTTTATCAAGAATTGTCCATTTGACTACCCGTTTCATAAATAAGTATACGCCGAAGTGAATCTAATAAGCATGCGTGAGCTCCCCGGGACTTGCCCGGGGTAATTCAAATATCTGGCCTCACTACTGTCCAAAAAAAACCTGGCATTGGACGGTAGTGTCTTGCAAGAAGGGATTATTGTAATTGGTTGTAAAATTTCTTTTGGGGCTATTTGTCGATATCCAAGTTGTTATTTATCTTAATGGGTTCTGCCATTTTGCTCTTCATGGTATAAGGTAGTTGCCAGATACTGCCTGAGGAATCTCCAAAGTAGATCTTGGAAATACTAAATTTCGAAGAATTGCCATCAGCCCAAAAATATAGAAACGGATCATGGGCGTTAACTGGACGTCGCGCATAGTTATGGTTTCGAGGACTGTTGCAAGTAATTTGTTTTGTTTTTCCCCAAGTTTTACCCTGATCATTCGATTCGTAAAATACCAATTCTCCACCTGCTGCCCACAATTGAGGACCGTTTATAAGTGGTGCTACTATTAGCCATTTGTCATCCAAAAGATACAAACTACCCATGTCGTAATTGTGATCTGAATCCCCTACAGCTGATGTTTTCCATACACTTCCATTCCAACGAGTAAATTTCCACTGATATGGGGAATTGTTAGGACCAGATTCCCACCCTCGACTTGTTACATACAGACAAACAGGGTGTCCTTGTTGATCAAAGTTCATATCACACAAATAGACATTTATTCCTTGGTCTCGATAATTCATTATTCGTGCAGGATTTTCAACTTGCACAATTGGAATATCAAGGGTTGTGCCATTAACAGTAGTCCATGTTTTCCCCATATCGGAAGTTTGCACATAGTAAAGGTCTGTGCGTTTATCTACATTGCCATCAGGGTGACGGTTAAAAAAAGTTCCCACATTGTTGCCGTTGCGATCACTTACCTGATAATGTCCTCCCTTTTTGGCCCCCGGTTCGATAATAGCAGCCAACTGGCGATCTTCGCTCCAGTTATAACCATCAGGGCTGGTTTCATAATATAGCAATCTTACACCTATATACTTGGCGAATAAATTGAGAAATCCTTTATCAGGGATCAACCAAGGTTGTGGGTAACACATCTCCTCCATCGTAACTTGCTCAAATTTCTCAATATCATAAGGCTTAACACTTTTGTACTTGAATCCGGGTCTTTTCCTCGCTCTTCCAGCAACAAAGACCCATAAATGGCCTTTTTGATCTATTTGTAGACAAGGATTATCATGTGGATCATCAACTGTTATTTTATCACAAACAATTGTTGGTTGGGATACCTGTTTTGTTTTATGATCATAATAACCTATCATACTGAGAAGATGTTTCTCGTCACTAGAAGTGGTGCCTCCATAAACAAAGAATGTCTTATCAACTTCCTTAGCATAAATTGCCAACGGTAAATGGCTAGAGGTATAAGTGCCATCACCACCGGAATTTTTATCTCCATATTCAGTTTTCTGGCCAAGTCCAAACCAGATCCCCCTGTAACCATCAATCTTATTATTGTCCATGCCGGCAGGTTTAGTTGTGAAAACAGGATCTTTTGCGTAAATATTTGCGTATAAAAATAGACTGCAAATTGACACCATAAATATTTTCTTTTTCATAATTGAAAAATGAATTTTTGACATAGACAGGTTTTGCCTTGTTTTGGCTGTTTAGTATCTACGGTTAAAATAAAAACAGAAGTTTGAGTAACCGTCAATATGTGTTTTGAAAGGAGTCTGAAAATTCATCTTTCGGTTTATACCGCCGGTTGTACGGGTGCTCGTTCCCACTTTCTTTCCCGTACATGTCAACAGCGGACGGTTTGTTCGCAAAGACGGGCATGTTCTATGTATGGCCATTATGACCAGGGATGGCAAAGAACTCTTGCCCAACGAGAAGATCATGTACATCTCTTGCTTGATGATGCGTCCAAGTACAATCATGATTGATTGCGATTCTGCCGCGATGGACGACTTCACCATGCGCCTGTTATGCAATGAGGAGATCATTACGGTGAACCAGGACGCGCTCGGCAAACCTGCGGCAAACATATTTAGAACCGACTCTTGGGATATCCAGCTTAGCTTATCCGGAGATCTCTGAACCGGCTGTGAAGGCGAAGTCAAAACCCGTAGTTTTGTGGCTTTGGCTGCATACAAGGACCCTTATGGAAATAACGATGCTCTCTCAGCAAAAGGATCTTCCCTATGTGGTCTCTCTTGAAAGTAGGTAGCACCTCTTGTGCTAGGAATTTGGAAACCCCTAAATAACTTCACCGGTTACGTTTACGGTAATCGCGCATTGTGAGGCCGAAGCGGGACTTGAATAGATTTTTCAGGTAATTCTCATTTTGATAACCGCAATGTTCACCGATCTCGCCTATAGAAAGTGCGCTGCCTGTCAGTAGGCGTTTGACCTGGTCCAGGCGTTGCCGACAGATGGCATCCAGGATTGTGTGTCCGCGAAGCTGGTGGAAACGGAGATCCGCCAGTCGCCGCGACACGCGCAAGTTCTTTACGACATCCATTACACCGATACCTTTGCATGCGTTCGCGCGGATGAAGTCGGCGGCATTTTGAATAAGTTTTGCCGAGGTGCTGGTGGGCATTGTGGATCGTCGCGCGACAATCTGTTTCACGCCACAAAGCACAGTCTTTTTCCGTTGTACCTCGATTCCCTGCATGATCTGGTCAAGTAGCGATGCGGCGATATAACCTTCCTGCTCGAAATCAGGCTGGACACTGGAAAGTGTGGGTATGGTGTGTTCGCAAACAATTTCTTCATTGTTCACACCAAGGACCGAAACTTCATCTGGAACCTTCAGTCCGGCGGAACGACAGGTTTCCAGGACTTGAAGCCCCATGTAATCGTGGCTGGCCAGTATGCCGGCTGGTTTAGGCAAACGTTGAAGCCATTTTGCCAGCCGGCGCTGGTTCACTTCCATGCTGTTTTTTGACGGCTCAACGGGATCGGAATAGACAGAGCACTTTCGACTATATTCGTCAAGCATACGGCAGAACGCTTCGCGGCGTATGCGTGACCATTCGAAGTTTTGTGAGGGGCCGACATAGGCGTAACTCCTGAATGCCGTCAGGCCCAGCAGGTATTCTGCGGCGCATGTGCCGATGGCATCGGAATCATTGGCAACAAAAGCGATATGCTCTTTACGATTATGTAGGATCTTGGCATCCAGAATGTCCATGATGACTGTTGGGGTATTAGACAATACGATCCGTTTTAGAACTGCTTCGTGAGAGGGCAGGCTAAAGATTAATCCTCTTACGCCATTACACGGCATACTTTCGATAAGCTTGGTGGTGAGGCTGTCGCTGGTCCGGATGATGGTACAATCCCAATGCCGGTGATCCTCCAGGTAACGAAATATACCATTGAGCTTGTCTTGTCCGCCCTTGCCCGACATGAGTAGGGCAATAATTACTTTCGGCGGCTTGGTGGTGAGTTTCTTCACAGGGTAAAAATACTCAAGGGGCGGGGGAGTGTCAAATGTTGTTGCTCAATAAGTGAGGTTATTTTGCCGAACTGCATGTGGTATGAAAATCGCAGTACTGGTAATGTTTTGTTGTCTTGAAAATCATGAAACCGAAAGGACGCCATATGACAAGAATTATTCCAGCGATGATTATGCTCGGGCTTGCGTGCCTTTTGAGTGTCCGTGAGGCGTCGGCCCAGAAGATTGACACAACAACGAACCGTGTGCAGCCTACAATGTCGGTCGCCAACGCCATGAAGCATATCGGTACGCTCGTGCCGCGGAAGGTAGGCGAGGTGAAGAGTGAGCAAGTTTCTGTCGCTTCCCAGTCTGCTCGGCGGTCTCCGATGTGGCTCAAACAGGCCACCATCTATCAGGTCTGGCCCCGCTCGTTTAGTCGCGAGGGCACATTGCAAGGGGTTACGGCGAAGATGCCCTACATCGCCGATCTCGGCGCGAGTATAGTTTATCTGACGCCGATCAATCGCATGTCGACCGACTCACGGCCGGAATTTTTAAGCCAGAGAATGCGATGGTCGCCCTCGACCAAATCGAGCGAGTACAAGAATCCCTACCGCATTGCCGATCACGCCGCCGTTGATTCGGAGTTTGGGACGGAGGAGGATTTGCTGGAGTTGACAGCCTCAGCGCACAAACTGGGGATGAAGGTCATCATCGACATTGTTTTCTTCCACTGTGGTCCAGACAGCGTCTTGCTCGAACGGCCGAATTTTATTAAGCGAATGCCGGATGGCAAGCCCATCCTCGGTGGGTGGAAGTTTCCGGCGTTGAATTACGAAAGTCGGGAGCTGCGCGATTATCTGATTGGCGTGCTGGTACATTGGGTCCGCGACGTGAAGATCGATGGATTCCGCTGCGATGTTGCAGCAATGGTTCCTCTAGATTTTTGGGAAGAGGCCCGAGAGGCGTTGGACAAAATCAATCCTGATGTGGTTATGTTGTCAGAATCCGATAGCCCAAAGCAACTCCTCAAGGCGTTTAATATGAGTTATAACTTCCCATATTACTATAAGGCATTGGAGCCATCGATCCGGAAGGGGGAGTCGGCGACTCTCATTAAAACTTGCTGGGAGAAAATGTACTCGTCGTTCCCGTCTGGTACGCTGTTTTTGCATTTCAGTGGCCACCATGGACGTGATCCGGCTGATGTCGTGTTTGGTGTCGATGGCGCAGCGGCCACGGCGGTTCTGAATTTCACGCTAGACGGTATTCCGTGCGTGTATAACGGGCAAGAGTTCGGCGACACCACACTGAATGACATCATGGCTAAGGTTCCCCTCCGTTGGGACCTTGCAGAAGTGAATCGCTTGGAACTCCGGACGGCGGGCGGTGCCGCTCGGCTTGCATTTTACAAGAAGTTGTTCGAAATGCGTCGGCGTGAGTCGGCATTGACGTCGGGCAAGTTGATCTGGCTCGACAGCGACATGGCCGACGACGTGGTGACGTTCCTGCGTAAGCAGGGGGATGAAGAGATCATCGTGGCAGTGAATCTCAGGAACGTCAATCGCAAGGTGTCATTGACATTGCCCCGCGACGGCGTTTACACGTCAATTTTGCCGAACAGTGGGCCTTACAGTTCCCCGACGGGTGATATTTCGCCGAAGTCTTGGGCTCCGGCGAAAGGCCAGCTTTCGCTCGCCGCCTTCGGCTTCTTCGTGGGCAAAAAAACAGATGGATCAACGGTGAAAGTTCCCATGCCAGGTGCTGATACCTACAAGACAGTGTGCGAGATCAAACAGCACACCGGCGTGCCGACCATGTTCGTCAACGGTATGCCGCGGTTCTCGATGGCCTACTGTTCCTACTATCCCACGCAGTCCCGCTACAAGCAGATGGCGGATCACGGGGTTCACTTCTACAGTATTCACCTCACGTTGACCGACATCGTATCGTGGGGACCCAAGGATGTTAAATTCGATACGCCAGGCATATGGAAAGGCCCCGACGAGATCGATTTCTCCATCGTTGAGAGGAGAATCAAGGATGTTGTTGACGTCGATCCCGAGGCTTTGATCTTTCCTCGAATCTACGTCGCGACGCCCGAATGGTGGAACACGGTGCATCATGAGGATGCACCGAGGAACAAACCGTCGTTCTGCTCGCTTGCCTGGCGACGTGACGCCTCAGACGTCTTAAGCAAGATTGTCCATCACATCGACACCTCGAAATACGGCAAGCACGTCATCGGATGGATGATTGCCGCCGGAGGAACGTCCGAAATGGCTTTTAATCCAGACGTCTCAGCCTGTGGAGAAAAGCGATTCCGTACGTGGATGGAGAATCGGTATCGAGACGACAAAGACGCGCTGGCTCGTCTGGTCGCCAGCCGAAAAGCCTGGGTCCCTCCCGGGGCAGAGCATACGGCCTGTACCTTGGGCAATTTCCTCGATCCGGAAAAGTCTCGGCTGGTGATCGATTACCGCGAGTTCCATGGCAGCGAAGTGGCCGATACAGCGATCGATTTCTGTCGAGCAGTCAAAGAAGCGTCCCAGCGACGTTTGGTG
>MHBM01000211.1 GCA_001804885.1 Lentisphaerae bacterium RIFOXYA12_FULL_48_11 | reverse complement strand
CATATCGTCGTATTCTCCCCGACAGTGAGCGGACCGGGCTCGAACGGTACAAGCACGTCCGGTACAACCCGGTAAATATTGAGCACCGTGTAATTCGGTCGTGCGTTCATGTATTTCACACGCCGGACCTCCACCGCCGAAGACGGAATTTTCCTGAAACCGCATTTGAGGTCAGAAACTTTTACCTTCAGAGATGAAAAAGATCGGAGCGGATGAATAGTGAGAGTCAGCGGCTCGTACTCACCCAGCGATGCAAATGCTTTCAGTTCAGGCTCGATATCCCCGGCATAAGGCGCTGTACCGGGATAAACGCATTCGGCCCAGTGTTTATTGAATACCACATATCCACGCTCTTCATTATCTCTGGATATCGCAGGCCAGTTTGTGGAAGTTTTCGAATGGTCCAGCGCCCATTTCTTTGCCTCTCCGGGCGGCATGAAATCGATGACCTGCCTGACCGGCGCTATAATATCTTTCCTTACAATGTCAGCGTCTGCATCTTGCCACAGTACAACTCCGCACACGGCATATATACTATTTGGCTGGAATGAAAGACGGGCGACCCCATCGGATGCGTCCACCTTGAGAGAAGCATCACGGTACTGGCAATGATTCTCAAACTGGACATTACATTTCTCACTACCACTGATTATGTCAAAATCATACAGCTGACTGCGCCTGTGCTGGCTCACGCCGCACAGCACCCATGCATTATATTTGCCGGGCTTTACAGACGCCGTGAATTCGGCAGGATGATCACCAACTGCAGCGTCCTGCGAAAGCGCGCACGTCCATACCGGAGGAGGAACCGCCCTTTCATCGCGATATTCCTCGTATCCCTCATACGCCCTGTCGCGCACGGAGATTCCGCCGGGCATTCCCCTGTTCATCCGGGGCCAGCCAATGGGATATTTTTTCTCTCCAGCCTTCCAGTCAATATCCACGTGGAATCTGAGAGCTGTCTTTCCAGTCTTTGAATGTCTTGCATCCGCCGTACAGATGGACTCCGCAGGGCTCCATTTCTTCACAGCCGATTCAGTACCATCTTCCAACACATAAGGCTTTTTCCCACCCTCGCCGCCGGTCAGCGCCATCCCGTCAATCCAAAAATCAACCACATCGCCATCCTTGTATTCTGACTCCGAAAGCGAGAACTGCATTTCAGCACACTGCGCCGGATCAGACAGATCCTTCAATGGTATCTTGAAATCAATCCACTGGCCGATCTTGAGTTCTTTCAATGAACGGCCGAAAGAATGCTGCCGGTCCGGCATGTAAATACTGAGACTCACGGGAACATTCGGGAGGTTTGTTCTGGAACTTTCTGTGAATATTGAAAACTCCAGGAATTCGTATTCGGTCCATGGCGATTTTGACAGGAAAGCACCGCCGCCATCTCCGGCTTTGACACCTGGAACAACCCGGACAAACCCCTCCTGTACCGCCGACGTCTTATTGCCTATATCATATTTATAGATATCAGCAGTCACAGAACAGGCGAACATCATCACTGCATTCAAAAAGATAATAAAGAATCTCATCGGGAACCTCCTTTGTACGGGGAAGAAATCACCCTTAAACTGCCTGCCTTAACCGTACGACCCTCATATGAAATGCTTACATCAAAACCGCCCTGTCCCAACCCACCCATAGGTAATGGCAAATGATACCTTCTCTTACCCTGAAGCAACGGAAGCATTCCCTTGAATACAACCCTGGCGCCAGATTCAAACAGGCATTCAGCATTGGCAGCCGGTTTATCCTTCATTCCAAACATAGCAACTTCTATTTCAAGGTACTTTGAGTCCGACATTATCACCTGTTCGACAAGGCTGGCTTCGGCGATAAACGGTTTCACGTAGCGTGCCAGCTCAACCTTATCAATCCAGAAGTCCAACACATCACCATCCTTGTAGTCAGACTCGGAGATGTGAAACTGCATGCCTGTGCAGAGATTGGTACCCGCAACTTCCTGCAGAGGAATCCTGAAATCAGTCCACTTCCCTATCTGGAGTTCGGAAAGCTGCTTGTGAAAAGTGTGTGGCCTGTCCGGGAGGTACAGGCTCATGCCGAGCGGGTTCGCGGGCAGGTTCGTCCGGGACGACTCTACAAAAACAGAAAATTGGAAATAGTCATAATCGCTCCAGCCCTGCCTGTCTTTCGGCATCTGTTTCGACATACGAGGCCACCCTATCGGATATTTTTTCTCTCCCGCCTTCCAGTCAACATTGATGTGCAAATGCAGAACGTTACTGCCCGACTTTGAGTGCTTTGCGTCAGATGTACAGGTTGATTCTGCAGCCGACCATTTGGCCGCGGATTCTGCCGATCCATCATCAATAACGCGTTTTTCAAGAAACGCTTCGTCCTGTGCCATAACCGACGCAACCAATCCAAAGAAAAAAAACATGAGTTGTTTCATAAGAGGACCTCTTTCTTTTAAAAAATGACCAAGCCTTCATTATGTCACTACCGGTTACCAGAACTCAACTACCCCGGGAATTCGCTTATTAATCATCCTCGTCTGCCGTTACTGCCCACGCAGGATATGGCGCAGCCGACCCCTTCATTGCGTGCCAGAGAATACGGTTCAGCAAATCTTCCGGGCATTGATCCGGCATGTTCAGCGGCAACCTGGCCGAGGCATAGGCATGCCTGCGCAGTAATGAATCGGACACCTTGGCAGGATCGGGATTCATCTGGTTAATCGGCACATTGTTCTGAAGTACCGTGTACGGAGTGAAGTCAGGGGAATCGGTAAAACAGTCGAACATCGGCGTGGCAGTCATGTCGAACTGGTTCATCGGCGGAAGGCCCAGGATCTGTTCAATGGTCCGAAGCAGACTCGTGGTGTTGTATTGAGCACTTATAACAGCACCTCTTTTCGTATATGGGCTGACGCAATAGGCCGTGGTACGGTAACCGCTAACGTGATCCCATCCGTCCTGCGGATCATCCTCAATGGCGAAAATAACTGTTTCTTTCCAGAATTTACTGTGTGAAATCGCATCAACGATGCGGCCAAATGCCAGATCGTTATCGGCGGCATGTGCGACTGGCGTCGGGGCAGTCTTGCTGGTACCGCTGGTATGGTCATTAGGAAGACAGATGATCACCAGATTGGGAAACTCGTTCCTGCTCTCGTATTCTTTCAACTCGCGGATTATAAAGTCCGCCCGGTACTGGTCGGGAACTGTCATTTCCCATCCGACATAATTTGTCGGCGTATAAGGCCGCAAAGTCTCAACGGTCGGATAACACGAAAACACGACTTCGTTGCTTTCGCCTTTCCACGTACGATAACAGGCAAGGAAGTCCGGTTTGCCTTTCTTACTTTCATCACACCATCTTACTGTGGGCCCGCAGAACTCGCCGTAATTGCGCAGGGTTTTCCCATGGGCCAGCACATGGTCCCAGATAAAGCCGGTCGGCGAATAGGCCAGCGCATCACATTCATTTTCACCCATGCCGTCAGGATAACTGCGCGGAAATCCGGCGAACGATTTTTCCATGTAGTCCGTGGCAAAAGCCGTCGTCGACCACTGATGTCCATCCGCGCTAAGAAGACCGCAACAATAGGTATTATCAAGCAACACAAAATCGTTCACCATTTTGTGCTGGTTCGGCGTTATGTCTTTTCCGAAAATACAAAGGCTTGCATCCCCATTCCCTCTCTTTTCGTCGCCAAGCACCTGGTCATATGTCCGGTTTTCTTTGATGATGTAAACCACGTGTTTAAAAACACTCGGTTCGCCTATGCGTTCAGGAACCGGCTTTGGAATAAGGCCGGGACGCGGGGGCAGCTTGGCCTCGGCCAGCCGCTGGTAACGGTAATTCCGCCAAACAACAGATGAAAGCGCGTCCAAGTCCTTTCGCTTCGGCACGGGAACCAGCGAAAGGGAACCGTAATACTGGTGCGAGTTATACCCCATGCCGCTACCGCGTTTGTTCGGGCTCTTGTCCCTTGCCAACCCCTTGATGTTGGCCACGTGCAGCATGGAGCGTCGCTCATCGAATGTAATCGCGGCAGGGAACCAGCCGACAGGAATCAAACCTGTCAGCCCTGACTTATGGTCGGCGGGATGAAAATCTATCACGGCCACGGCATTCTGTGTGCCGTTGGCGACATAAAGAGTTTTACCTTTCGTATCGAAGCACAGGGCGTTCGGACTCGCCCCAAAAATATCGGACGGGCTTTTCTTGACCCAGATCGTTTCAATCACGACATCCGTACGTGTATCAATAACGCTGAGATTGTCACATGCAGCATTGGCACAAACAACATAGCCGCCATCCGGTGAAACGGCCAACGCCGAAGCGTGCAATCCCGTAAGTATTTCAGATGAAACTTTCCCGGAAACCAGGTCAACCACGGAAACAGAACCCTCGCATGCAATGTTGCGGACAGGGTCCACCTTCACTTCCGTACCGCGACCTGCCGGCCCCGTCAGGTCCCCGGGTCCCGGACGCCTCCCGCCCCAGTTACTGACATAAACCTTGCTTCCAACCATCTTCACATCATATGGAGCCACTCCTACATCAAAAAGCCTGAGCACATTACCATTCTCCGCATCCATTTCCGCAAGACGATTCGAAAGATTCAACGCCGCATACAACCGTTTTCCATCCGGTGACAAAGTCAATCCGGCCGGAATATCATCCTTTCGGCGCGGGGCATCAGCAGGTGGCAGCGGAATGGAAAAGGAACCTGTTACACTACCAGCAGCGTCAACATTGAACACCTTGATATTACCGTTGACGTTGGACATGTAAATACGCTTGCCGTCGGGCGAGAACACCAGGCCCGTGTAACTCAACTGTCCCTTTACGTCCGGCTTCAGGATATTGGCCGAAGCTGTCTCCGGCCTGGGTTCCTTTTGCGCGCTCGATGGCAACGAAACACGCTGACGAATAGTTCCGGTGTCTGGATCAACTACAACAAGTTCATTTGTCTTGCCGGATGTAACGAGCAACCGGCCATCCGGGCTCAAAGCAACAGCCTGCGGACGCATCCCTGGTAATTCGACTTGGATTCCTTCCGGGGTAAGCACCTGGCTGACCGGCGTTACCATCCGCTTTGCCGAGCTGCGGCCAACCGTCTCTTTCAAACCGGAGCCGGGCATTAACCGGCAACCACCAATGACAAACAGCAAGGTAATACAGGATGTTAACCAACAGAATTTAGAGAATAAATTCATTTATCTTTGACCAGATTAAGATGTTCCTTTACTCAATAATGTTAAGATTCCCTCTTATCATTGTCAACCAACGCTTCACTCACGATTTGGAGACTGGCCCGGACTTATCACGTATTTCATTGTCACCAACACAACGGTAGTCATCACTGACAGAAATACAGCTCAGAAGAATCCCCGCTCATACGAATGACATTGTTATGTCGAAACGTTACTTCTCCGGCATTGCAGAAGAGTGATGACTGACAATGAGCCATTGCTTACCATCCCAGCGATAGGTGAAACTGTATCGCGCCCTGACCTTGTCTCGAGTTTTGGCGAAGCAGAATGTATACAGGCCGGAATCTACAGCGAAGTCACGTCCAATTTGTATCTGCCGCATGTTGATTTCCCCTGTTGGTCGGTTCTCAAGAAAGTGGCGAAAATAGTCTACTTTCTCCGCTGACGTGAGCCTGGGCTTGTTTGAAACTGTGGGCAAAAGAATCGATTGCTCAGCGTAGTTGGCAACAACCTTTTGTGGATCACCTGATTGTAGCGACTGGTTCCACCTGTCAAACAATGATGCGATTTCTTGTTCGGTCGGTGCAACACGGTTATCCGTGAAAGCCAGCGAGGATTTATCGCTGTTGGATATAGTCGTGGCGCATCCGGAAATGAGTAAACATGCGATTAATAACAGCTCAGAAAACAGGGCTTTCATATATCTTTTACTCCTTTGCGGTTTTAATGAACCTCGCACAAAATAACATCAACTTACAGCGGTGTTGACTTAATCTTAATGACGTTTCATCCTTGCACCCCAACATACTTAGGCGAAATGTCACAAGTTTTATTTGTAGAATTCTGCGACGGTTTTAACCCACTCATCAGCCATGAGCTGGTGGCCGGAATATGTCGGATGAACAGAATCCCAGATCCAGTAGTCCGCGCCGGAGTGCTTACATGCATCATCAAACAGCCTCTGGAATTTCACAACCGGTGCATTGTATTTCTTCGCCAGTTTCTCAACAATCGCCTGCCGCTTTTTCACATCTTGGTCACGGACATGTCCCTCCTTATGCCCGTCTTTCGGCAGGAGGAACGGCTCACCCATGACAAATTTAATATTTGGATTCACCGTCCTGGCATCGGCAAGCAGTTTATCATACACCTGCTCGTACTGTTCCAGTGGCACATTCTTGCCGCTGTCATTGACTCCTATCAGAATGCTCAATACATCCGGATTAAGATCCAGAGTGTCTTTCGGCCAGCGCTTTTCAAGATCAAGGACCGTATTACCGCTGATCCCGCGATTCATGAACACCAGCTTCCGTTCCGGATACTGTGACCCGTATTTTGCGGCTATTATAAAACAGTAGCCATGCCCGAGTATATGATTAGGATCTGCACTGCGCCCGCGGTTACCGTCAGTTATTGAATCGCCCTGGAACAGTATCCGTGTGTTCTCCTTAAACAATGGAACATCAGCAACATCTGCGGCAGACACAATGTTTCCAGCAATAGAGACAAACGCCAGGAAAATTGCAGGAAATGAAAATTTTATCATCCGCATAAATCTTTTCTTCTAAATGCTAAACAGGTTATCCCAAACAACCTTGCACTTCCAGATTAATTCACAGGCATCCCGCTTGCCATCAAAACAGGTTGTTCATGAAATGAAGATCCTTTACCGGATAAAAATCCGGAAATTAACCATTCAGTGTCCATCCCTCACGGTATGTGCGGTGAATGAACCTGTCCGCCTCCGGGCAATTGGTGGCACCGAGCTTTGCAGCATCCCACTCGAGTTTTTTACCTGCGCGGTACGCAACAAGAGCAAGAAGGTTGTGCTCGATGAGCATTCCGGAATAATCAAAATTTGCACCGGTGGGTTTGCCTGTTTTACAGGCCTCGATCCACTCATCGTGATGACCCGGCGACGAAGGAATAAGGTCTTCCTGTTTGGGCGGTGAATAGTATGTAAGATCGCTCTGACCTCGCTTTGGAATCAGCATCCGATAGGTAAGATCGGTCATGAGCCAGCCCTCATCCCCGGTAAAAAGGAGTCCTTTAAAGAGAGGATCTCTTGCCGCCGGCCCTATGATCCCATCTTCCGCCTGTGGAACATCGGGTATCAGCCGGAAATTTTTCAAAGGAAACACCGGTTTCTTGCCGCCATCGTACCAGAACACTTTCACCGCGGGACGCCAGTCATTGGCAGGATGTTCCCACTCAGCGGTAAGCCAGCATGGGCATGTGTCGGGATTCAGTTCAGTACCGGTTGCGCGACAACTGGTTGGAAACTTGAGATCGAGCGCCCAATACGCAAGATCAATCATGTGACTACCCATATCGCCTATCTGACCGCTTCCAAAATCCCAGAACCTGTTCCACTTAAGACAGCCACCCATATATTCAGGGTTGTAGGGATGGAATGAAGACGGGCCGATCCAGAGGTCCCAGTTGAACGTGGATGACGGCGAACCAACTGCCGGT
>MHBM01000210.1 GCA_001804885.1 Lentisphaerae bacterium RIFOXYA12_FULL_48_11 | reverse complement strand
GGAGGCTGCAAGAGTGTGTCCATCAGCGTTTTCATGCGGCGCACAAACATCTCTTTCATTTCAGGGGCGGAATAGATGATATTATAGACTCGGCTACCACTTCCGACCGTAAACAGAGTGTTTGTGATCAAGTCGTCATCGAAGTAATTCTCCGTGCTGTTCCAGACATGTCCCTGCGAGAGATCCACATCCCAGACGATCGGCTGCCACTCGCGTGTGATGTTGGTGTCCCGGTAGAGATAGTAATTCTTATGGCCGTGGTCGACATCACTGTTCAAGAAGCGTGTTACAAGATAGTTTACAGCGGCAGCAATATCAACATTGTCGTAAGCGAATATCTGCCGGTTCGTAAGGGCAAGGGCGGTATCCAGGCCGTTATAGAGCGCCTGAAGATCGGAATTATCCTCTGTTTTACGTGTCTTTTTCTCGGGGCTTGTCGTGAAGATGGTATTGTAGATTTTGTACAGGGCGCCCTCCGGATCGAGTCCGTTACGTTCGAGCATCCTGTCATCCCCATCCTCCAGCATATCCATTACTCCGTGAAAGACGCCATTGAGATGGACACGAACAGGCTGGCAAAAATGGTCGGGGGTACCGGACATTATCCCCACCCAGTGCGAGAAGGTGTTCCGCGTTTTGGTTTTGTCTGCGTAGTTCGAGAGCAGGTTAAGATCCTTCACGCGCTGTTCGTCCTGTTTCCACAGAAAACGCTTCTCACCCGTGAAATCGAAATCATAACTTTTCTTTGCAAAGCCTGCTGTCGATTGACCGTGTATCTCGTGCCCCGTGTTATCGTAGAAGTTGGTGAGAAAATAACAGCACCCTCGAAACGCGGAGGCTGTCGGACCATTTGTGGGAGACCCCTGCACGAACCACTCAAGGACAGGCAACAGGCTTGTCGCGGTTGTGGGATCAAGGGCCACCGTACCGAAATACTGAGGCGAATCGGTCGCATCAATGTATGCGGGCAATTTCGAAGTCACGCTTTGTATGTCTTGCGCTTCGAAGCGCCAGCGGAACATTTGGCCCGCAGCAGGATTGGTCGTCGGCAGACTACCCGAGTAGATACCGTCAGCGGCTAATGCATCTGGAGCTACACCATCATCTAACAGAGTTACTGCGGCGGATTCCGCATTCCACATGGTACGGTAATAGGACCGGACGGTTGCGACGTCGTCTTTGGTCTTAATTACCCTAACCGTTACAGTAAGCGGCGGGCTTGACGTGGTGCCGAGCGGGCGCGGCACTTCGGGGTCGGCTGGAGTGGCATCGAAAAGCAGTGGGCCTGTCGTTCCTGAACCGTTTTCTGCTCCAGGCGTGGGAGAACTGAAATAGGCAAGTTCGCCATTGAACATGCTCGACATCCCTAACAACGTCGGTAACACCAGAAAATCCGAACTGGTGAGAGACGAATTGAGGCCCTGGACCGCGAGGAGGTTTGTCCCCTCCACCAGCAGGCTGTTCGATACTGCATAATCGTACCAGGCGTTTACAACCGACTCGTCCACAGCAGTATTCGCCTTGGTGTTGTAGGCCATGGCATTCGTACAGTTAGCGCGACCAACTTCCACGCCGTTAATGAAGGCCACAAAACCGTCCTCATATTTCATGCGAAGTGTCACTGAGTTCAGATTCGTTTGGAGACCTGCGAAGGTACGGCGGAGGCAGAGGGAAGTATTGATATTCCGGAGCGCATTTGAACAGTTGCTGTCCGGCGAAGTTCCAATCCATGTGTTAAAGCCACCGGTCGTGTCGTAGCCGATACCGGTTGTGGCATTTGTCCAAGCCGAGTCGTCGAAAGAAGCGCCCACATTCCACCCGTTGGTTTGCCCATGCCCGAGATGGCCGGATGTGTAGTTCGTGCCAAAATATGCCGTGTCGCCTTCCGATGAGGTAAGAACCCGATAACGCACTGTGTCACCCATTGAAAGAATATTTGTGGTTACCTGGCTGAACATGCGCCCATACGACACATCGGAAGGAAGGGTTGGAAAAGTCGGAGTAAACGCGTCAACCAGAACCGGCAACCCGTTCGTAGGATCGGGACTGTATAACCCGATATACTCGCCGCTCTTTGAAAGACTGAAGTTGGCATGCAGAGGATAACCGGGAACGGAACGGTTTTTCCCCGAGGCCCACACGAATAAATAACCCTTCGCAGGTATGGACACGGCCGGGATTCGCCACTGAGTTGCATTTGTTGAATTGTCGGACAGCCACCACCCGTCAAGATTCACATCGGCATCACCATGGTTGTAGAGCTCGATCCAGTCTTCACGGTCACCATCCTCGTCCCGGATTCCGTTTTCATTATCCGCCAGTAATTCTGAAATATAAACGGTTGCCCGTGCAGGAGCCGCCGACAATAAGATAAACAGCGCAACTGCAGCATATACGAACCAAAATAGTTTTTGACTGTTATGCATAGGACTCTTTTGACAGGAGATGACAATAGGCCTCAAACAACAGCAGTTTCTCTTCTGTCGCGTATAAGTATAAATTATTTATCAGCGAGAAACAATGGCAAAAACACGAGTGGTACCGTCTGCTGAATCCTTATTAGTTCCCCAACGGAATCAGGAATTACCGCAAGGGTCTACTTTGCCAGCATATGGCCTTGGAAGAAATTCCAGATTAAATCAGTCGCTTTGATCTTGTCGGAAGTTTTGCCGACCATGAACTCCGGCAATAGGCTCTTCCCTCCTGCCCAGGTATGCCCGAGTCCATCGACAGTAACATAGACAACCATCACCCCATCTCGGCCCGGACCATAGGTTTCAATGCAAACACCGTTAGACATGGAGGTTGTTTTCGGAGTTGCAGGACAGCCAACAGCTTTAGTCCACTTCAGAATTGAGTCACGCACTGGCGGCTTCGGCTTGGCGCGAACCTTGTCGCTTGCACCAGTGCCGAGTTTTGGCACCCCGCCTTCTATGAGATTAAGAGGGTCTGCTGTACCGGTAATGTAGCACATCGGGACGGGACGTTCTATTTTGCCGGGATCTATCCAGCAGGCACCGGCTACAGGTGCAATTGCAGCAATACGCCGCGAAAGTTCAGCACCGACACGAAAGGTCATCGAGGCGCCATTAGAGAAACCCGTAAGAAATATTCGCTTAGTATCCACGGCAAACTTCGCCGTCAATTCATCGAGCATTGTATTGATAAAACCGACATCGTCGACCTTGTTCTGCCCCTGATAAAACCGCTCCGAGCCATCGTTCCAGAGCTGCGGGTTTTTACCGAAACTACCCGGCCTCGACGGATCGGGTGGTATGGCGTTGGCGAAAACGGCAATAAATCCGGCCTCGTCTGCCTTTGCGCCCCAACCGGTTTCAGTCGCGGCAGCCTGACTCGTTCCTCCTCCTCCATGCAACATCACAACCACCGGCACCAGCGTCTTTCCGTCATAGCCTGTAGGAATGTGTACAGTATAGCGGCGATCCAAGTCGCCAATTCTGATCGTGAACGAATGGTCCCCTGTCTTTATCACTTCCTTAGCAACAGAAGCAACCATACCGCTTTCCAGCGCAAGAATCGTCAGTACAAGGAAAATGATTCTCATATACCAAATATACACATCCAACCAAGAAAAAGTTACAGTCGGACAGGTCAGCCCCCTGCCTTTTTCAGGCCCTTACTTTCTATTTTTTCCGGCAGACTCGGCCCGTACGCGCGAACGCTGAGATTCCGGAACTGGAAGGAAACCTGGCTCAGGCCGGGCACCTCCCATCCGATATTCACACCGCCTATCTTGTAGTCGGAAAGCGATTTCGAATCTGTTAGAAAATTCTTTTTCCACGCAGCATTCAGCCCCTCGATAATTATCGGATAAATATCTCCTGAAAGCGGGCGCCAATCGCAGCCTGGAACCAGGCCTGTGTCCGAAAATGGGGCGAGTCCTACATTGTAGATGAATTTGCCCGTACCCTTCTTTTCACCCTTGGACGGATCGCCCCCGGAATCAGGCATTGCGTACACTGAAGGCACTTCATGACGATCATCGTAGAACGTGATTCCAAACCAGTAATAATCACCGTAGCCCTTCGCGCGTTTCCGATTCAGGTTCTGCACGGTCAAATACATCATTACATGAGCGGCATGGATCTTCGGCGAGTAGCCACGTTCTGCTGCATGCACGTTCAACGCATGTCGCATCCGGACATTAATGGAAAAAAGTATCGAATCAATATCCGCGAGCGATGGCGCCCCGGATTCGCAATGTCCACCGGGAGAACAGATCTTCTGTCCGAGGAGCAAATGTGGCCATGGTGTTTGACCGCCCTTGCGGTAGGTATCTCCATACTCCTGGATCGAATCGACCATCAGTACGAAATCGGCATCAGTCGTGTCCGCACCCATGATGAATTCCTTCATCCTGTTTTTCCAGCGCTTCGCGCCGGACGAAAGGACTTCCGATTCCACTCCAGCAATCGTTTCTTTGCTGTCCCACTCCGCAAGCGTCCAGACAGGCACATCCGTAGATTCCCTGAGTCGAAGAACCGCAGCGGTTTTTTCAGGCTCGTTAAGATTGAGCACCGCAACTCCGCGCTCACCATGCGGGTCGCCGATTAATTCCAGGCCAGACGTCACAGACGCGGCCATACTGAACCCCATCGCCACAATTATTGACTTCATATACGCCCATTTCCAAGGAAAAGAACACCTATTGGTTTATGGCGAGCCTGATATCATCGAGATAGAAGCAACCGTCACTGTTGTCAGGAGCAGTAACACCAAGCCACCCGATCTGGTCAAACGCCGTTCCGCCAAAAGGACTGGCATAAGTCTTTTTCCCATCCGGCCCTTCTGTTACAAGTGTATAGTTTCCTGTATTCTTTTCCCCCAGAACAAAGCTGATCTCAAAATGTGTCCATGCCCCCGCTTTGAGCATACAAACCTGTTTTCCGTTTGCCTTGACATTTCCATCGCGACCAACTGTAACAGATGGACCTGTAATGTTGCCCTGCCCCCGCCCGCGGAACTCAACTGTAAACGAAACCGCATTCTGCGCCGGCTGCAGCGCAGAAAACGAAAATTTGATTCTTCCTTCTTTCAGTATGCGCGGCGTTACGGTCATGCTTGGATAAAAAGACTTTGGAATTCCTTTCTTGTCCGTACACTTAAGGCACTGCTGACCTTTCGCTCCGGCCACTTCACGTGTGACGGTAAACCCCGCATCCTTCTGCTCGCTCATCCGAAAAACTCCTGGCTCATCACCCACCTTCAGCAAGTTGAAATCCAGTTCAAATGCATTCAGCTTCTGCAGATCTTTCTCCGACCATACATCTGACGGTGTTCGGGGCGGATAGCGCAACGGTGTTGCGCACCAACCCGGGTCACCATAAAGACCGGCCGTCTTGATGGCTTTGTCTATCGGGACAAACCCTATTGCAGCACAGGCAGGAGAGTTCTTATCAAGCGCAAAATCAAATGTAGCCGGATTCCCGAAACCGGGATCGGCAACAACTGAACCAATGTCGTATCCCTGGGCCTGCCATTCGGCAAAGCTTTTACCGTCGAAAGTGAGCGGCTCTGCATTTGCAATGGCGTGGTACTGATTGTGGTGAAGGAATGAAGGCTTGTCACCGGATTGCCATCGCTGGCTGATAGCCACCGAGTTACTCGCAATATAGATATTGCGGCAGGCCTCCATTACATTGGTGCTCGGATCGCTATACACCCCGTGACGACCGATGAACCCGTTTCTGGCGAACGCACCAATGTTGTTCCGGAAAGTGTTTTCTATCCCCATATGCTGGAAATAGGCATACCAGTCCGTCTTATAAACCAGGTTATTCTCTATCACGGCCTTGCGCGACTGCTCATCCAGGTAAATGCCTGCATAACCGCATATATAAGGATACGCCACAACATCGTGGATCAGATTGTGATGAACGTGTGTATCCAGCGGCCCGAACTGATAAACACCCGCCGCATCAGTATGATACCTCAAGCCAAGATGATGGAGGTGATTGTATGCAACAACGTTCCCGTGCGAGTATTTCTCGCCTTTCCAATTCCAGCGCGCATCCAGCCCGATGGCATCCCAGTGCATATCAAACATGTCGTTGTGCGTTATCTGCGTACAGGAGGCAAACCGGTTCACAATTCCGTAACAGCCATGCCAGATGGTACCGAGTCTATGAATACAGTTATTATCAATGACAAGGTCACGAACGTATCTTTCACTTTTTGTTATATCGGGATTTGCAGAATTGGTATTAACCGAACTCTTAAGCGTACCGAGATCAGTCACACCCAATTGTAAAGCACCGGCCCCCAGGTCCCAGATATGACACTGGCGCACTGCCACATTCCGGCAGCCATCTGCCAGCTCCATGGCATATTCACCAAGCTGGGAGAGTTCGCAGGATTCAAACGACGAGTTACGCAGCCCCCTGGCAACAATTGCAGATGTCAGGAACATATGCCCCTGGCGGTATGCACCATTGTGCTTGTCCATGTCACCGTCGATATGACGGAAAGCCATATTCTTGAAATGCAGGTTTTCTATGAAACGCCCGCCGGCAAGATCGCCTTCAAACGTAATCATGCGGGATTTCATCACAGGGACAATCACCTCAGCCTTGCCAATATCCTCGCCCGGCATCGGGTAATAATAAAGTATTCCTGTTTTGCGGTTGAGGTACCACTCACCAGGCTCATCCAATGCCTCAAACACATTACTGAGATAATAACGGAAATTACGTTCCCAGAAATCAACAGTCCTGAAATGCCCGCTGTAAAAACGAATGGCTCTTTTCTCCGGAACAATTTCCTTTATCCTGTGAATAGTCGGCGTCCAGGAACAGAGTAACACGACATCAATGTCAGTCTGATTTGACCATGCCGGATCCACATCGCCCGTAAAATAACGAAGCGCCTGACGCGCGTCACCACCCGGCTCCCTGCCTTCGGCCCTCAACACCTTCTTCCCCCAGTTCGGTGTACGAGCCCTTTCGCGTGACTGGCCATTCACAAACAGGGAATAAAAAGCGCGGCCGCCATCGCGTACACGCTGGATCTCAACCTGCCAGTATGGCCTGCCCGGCGTCTGGTTCCATGTTCCAGCGAGACGTTCACCTCCACTGAGGACAGCCGTTTCCCCGTCAAAGGACGTGTAAGTTACCGGCGATTCCACCGATCCCGAATCGTCCGGCGTAAAAACAACGGGTTCGCGCAACTCATAAGTTCCGCCCCGCAAGATTACCTTTACAGGACCTGCCAGCGTCTCACCACGCCTCATTGCAGTCTGCATCTCACGTACGGCAGTCATGGCACGCGGCAACGTTGCATAAGGCTTCAGCTGTGTACCAGGATTACTATCGTTTCCGCCAGGCGCCACAAATACTGTCCTAACCGGTGTGGCACAGCCGGAGAATATGATCATAAAAAGACAGACATTCAGGATTTTAATAGCAGTAGCAAATCGCTGAACGTTTCCCGACGTGAGCAATAGTGGAGTATTCATGGACCAGAAGATGCCACACCGGCAATCAGAACGTCAAGCATGGCACCACGGGATTCGGACGCATCCGGCCGCCGAAGTCAGTAGAGCACTTCGAAATCAGCAATACCGTTTGCGACGGCGACCGTCGCTTCGACGTAGAGTGAATCGTCCACGGAAGCGGTTTTGAATTCCGTTTCGACACCGTTGACGAGGAGCT
>MHBM01000209.1:6357-7766 GCA_001804885.1 Lentisphaerae bacterium RIFOXYA12_FULL_48_11 | reverse complement strand
TGGCCGCAAAGGCTAAATTCAAAAAGGTCCTGTTCCTTGGTAATAGCATTACGAAGCATGGGCCAAAAGTGGATATAGGGTGGACTGGTAATTGGGGAATGGCGGCGAGTGCGGAAGAAAAGGATTTTGTACATATTGTGGCCGATTCTCTTTCAAAGGCCGCTGAAACAAAGCCTGAGATAATGATCAAGAACATTGCGGAGTTCGAACGGCAATATGCCACTTACGATGTGGGTGCGAAGCTCAAGGAGCAGTTCGAGTTCAATGCCGACCTCGTGATTCTGGCCATTGGTGAGAATGTTCCTGCACTGGCTTCCGATGAAGCAAAAATGCAGTTCAAAAACAATCTCATGAAGCTTTTAGATGCTCTCAAAACGAGTAAGCCAACCATTATTGTTCGCAGTTGTTTCTGGGCAAATGCGGCCAAGGATCAGATTCTCAAGGAAGCCTGTCAGGAAATTGGCGGGGTATTCGTGGACATCGGGGCGCTTGGCAAGGATGAAGCCAACTACGCCCGGTCAGAGCGTGAGTACAAGCATAAGGGTGTTGCGGCGCATCCCGGCGACAAAGGAATGCAGGCCATTGGCAGTGCAATTCTGAATGAAATAAACAACCTGCAGGGAAAAGGAGTGAACAAGTGAGAAGGATAAATACGTGCGAGAGAACGGTTTTGTTGGCAGGGTTACTGGTCTTGGCTGGATGGATGTGGAACGCTTGTGCGCAGGACTTGAAACCGCGGATGAAGCTTGGCGCGTATTATTTCGCGGGGTGGGCAGGCAAGTCACAGTTTGATGACGGAACGCCGGAAAATGCATGGGCCAAGGGAATGCCAACACACTACACGAAAAAACTGGCCACGGAGTTTGCTGGTCGTACGCCGGTCTGGGGTTGGCGTGATGACACACCGGAACTGATGGAACGGCAGATCAATCTTGCGGCTGATCACGGCATGGCATTTTTCTCGTTCTGCTGGTATTGGCATGACAACAAGAAAGCGATCAACATTAAAGCCATCGAAGATGATTCAAAACATTTCCCGATGCGTCTTTTCATGGAGGCAAAGAACAACAGTCGGATGGAGTTCTGCCTGCTGGTGGCAAACCACGGTGGCTTTGAGATTGTCGGACTTGATGCCTGGAAGCAGGCGGCTGACTATTGGATTACCCTGTTCAAGCATCCGCGTTACCTGAAGGTTGAAGGCAAGCCGTTGCTTGTGATTTTCTCGCCACGAGGATCGAATAAAGAAGGGTTGGCCTATCTTCAGGAAGCAGCGAAAAAGGCCGGGTTGCCGGGAGTGACAGTAGGGGCTTGCGGTAGTGGTAAGATCGAGGATGGGTATTCATTGCAAACACGCTACAACGCCGTGCCAGGTTGGGGGAAGCCTTCAGAGAAACATCCGTATGAGGAAC
>MHBM01000209.1:4374-6333 GCA_001804885.1 Lentisphaerae bacterium RIFOXYA12_FULL_48_11 | reverse complement strand
GGATTGGTACTTCTGTCTTGCCTTGTATTCCTGTAGCTACTGTTGGGTGGGATCGGCGTCCGTGGGAAGGAAAAGGCGGCCTCGGTCCAAATGGGTCGAAAGAGTCGTGGTATTATGATGGCCAGACTCCGGAAGCGTTCGCTGCTTTTCTGGAACGCATGGCGAAGTGGATTGAAGCCAACCCTGGACAGGTTACCAAGGACCGGCTTGCATTGATTTATGCATGGAATGAGATCGGGGAAGGCGGTTGGATGGTGCCGTGCAAGGATGATCCTGATGGGGCTTATCTTAAAGCCGCGCGCCGGGTTGTTTTTGGTAAATAAAGCGGATGGGTTGATAAGGCCGGCAGTAATGCAAAATAAATACGGCATGTTGCCATTATTTCAAGGCAAACATGCCGTATTTATTTTTAAGTTATCGGGTGAATTTACGGGATTATCACAACTTTCAGGGCACCAGTTGAAGGGTCCTGCTGTGTCTTCACGGCCTTGTCGAAATCCGTGAGTTTGAATTTGTGAGTTGCAAGCGGCTTGCCGTTGATCTTGCCGGATACAATAAAGTCACGGGCTGCCAGGTATTCTTCCTGCGCCGAGCTGTTTGCTCCGTGAATGTTGAGTTCGCGGTAGTGAATCAGGTTTAGGTCCATAGGCTCTATCGGATCAGATTTCGGCATGCCTGCGAAAATGGACAGGTGTCCTGCGCGGGCAAGAAGCTTGATACCCACGGTAACCAGCGGCTTTACCGATGCTGCGACGACTACGCCATCAACGCCGCGGCCTTTTGTATGTTCCTTGACCCATTCTTCCGGCTTGTTTGTTCTGCTGTTCACAAGGTTATCGAACGGCAGGCCGAGTTTCTTGAGCAGGTCGAGGCGTTCCTGTGAAACGTCCATTATCGTTACGCATTTAGCCCCACGCGCCTTGGCGACGAGCCCGTTCATTACGCCGATAATTCCGCCACCGAATACGACGACATGCTCCATTGTTTCGAGGGGGAGATACTTCATGCCGTTGACGCAGCAGCTCAACGGTTCTATGAGCGTTCCTTCCTCTGCCGTGATATTTTCCGGAACTGAGATCAGGCAGCCCTGGTCGACTGCAACTTTTGGCATGACTATGTATTCAGCGAAACCACCGTTGAACTGGTAGCCCATTGCCCTGAATCCGGCTTCGCAGAGATTGTGCCGGTTAATCTCGCACATTGAGCACTTGCCGCAGCCGATTACTGTCTGGACGATGTAGCGTCCGTTTTCCTTGATGCCCTTGACTCCGGCGCCAAGCTTTGCGACGCGGCCTGTTATTTCGTGGCCTACGATCGGCACATCGACATGCTTCTCGCCTGAGAGCACGCGCTGGTCTGTGCCGCAAATGGCACAGGCTTCTACCTTGAGGAGGACTTCACCGGCGGCCGGTTCAGGGGTGGGGACATCTTCAACGACAACAACGCCAGGTTTCTTTATTACAGCAGCTTTCATTTTTATTTGGACCTTTCTTGATAATTACTATCTAAATTACTTTATCCCCTGGATTTTCCGCCGGAGATATTAATTGTCGTTCCATGTATATAACCGGCCCGGTCGGAGGCCAGGAAGCAGATCGTATCTGCAACTTCGGAAAGCTTCCCGCTGCGTCCGAGCGGTATGGACATCTTCGCATAACCGGCGCGGAGCTGTTCGACTGTTATGCCGCGGGTGTAGGCGACGGCTCTCTCGTATTCGTCGGTACGGAGGGCCGTTGCTTCCATTATTCCCGGGGCTATTCCTACAACCCTGATTTTGTGTTTGCCAAGTTCCTTCGCCCATGATCGTGTCATTGAATATGCTGCGCACTTGGTTGCAGCATAGACGCTCTGGCCCTCTGATCCTTCGAGTCCTGACTCCGATGACATGTTGAAAATTACGCCGCCTTTGCCGCTCTTGATCATCTCACGGGCGGCTGCCTGGGCGCAGAGGAAGTAGCC
>MHBM01000209.1:0-4318 GCA_001804885.1 Lentisphaerae bacterium RIFOXYA12_FULL_48_11 | reverse complement strand
CGGCGGGGTCAACGAGCAGGCGTGGTATCAGAATGCCGGCATTGTTCAGGAGGATATCCACGCGACCGAATGTTTCCAGCGTGGTTACTATCATGGCGTCTACGCTTTTCTTGTTTGTTACATCGACCGTTGCGAATATTGCGTCGGCTTTGTATTTCTTCTTCATAAATTCGGAAACTGTTGCATTACCCGTATCGGCATTAACATCGGCAATCACTACTTTTACGCCAACCTGTGCAAATGCCTCACAACATGCCTTGCCGATGCCGGCTGCACCGCCTGTTACAATTGCAACTTTGCCTTCAAGACCAAGCCAATTCATATATTTTCCTTTCTTGTATTATTCCAATCTATATCGTCTTTTAACGGTAAGGCGGGGCCACGTCATTTGACATGGCTAACCGCTGGACCCGCCGATAATAAGTTGCAGCGCGTCAGGGCTGCCGCGCCCTACCATGAACAAATCATTTTTCCGTAACTGCGTTTTTAAACCATGAGAGTGCCTTGTCCGGTCCCATGTCTTGCAGGGTTTTTGCCTGGTGGAGAGTCATGGGGGTCATCTTTCCGACATCCGCGAAAAAGCTGTTCTTTGCCTGGACATTTTTAAAATCCGTTTCAGCTTTTGCGGAAATATACGAGTAATCGGCGTACCTGAGTAAAAGGGTATGGCCGACCATGATCCTGGCTCCCTTAAGGAACGTTTCTTTATATGGTTTCAGTACTTCTCCTGCAAGATCGTCGACAAAAGGAAGGCCCAGCTTGTTCATTTCCGTCCCGATATTAATGGGGAGATCCATTTTGTCTGCCGCTTCGACGATAGCTTTCAGATTGGCAACTTTTGTTGCTTTTGTTTTCTGGTCAGAGATATTCCAGTTCCGGTCGGGTATTATATTGAGTGCAACTGCGCCTTTTGTCTTCATGCATTCAAGCATGGCCCGGCCATCTTTTTCTCCGGCACTGGTTCCGTCAAGCCATGTTATCATCGGGATGGCCTCGCAAGATGCAACCCACTTTATGAATTCTTCAACTGAAGGGAATGTGCTGATGGAGGGCTGTTCATATCCTAAGCCGCCGCGCTTCGCGAGCTTGGACCGGACAATTTCTTCAAGGGATGGCATTTTTGTCAGGAGTTCGATTGTTTCTTCTGTTTTTCTGCCGAGCAAGCCGGCCAGATATTTGACAACTGCATCAGGGGTTTTGAAAACGGATTTAATTTTGTTGATGTACGCACTTATGATGTGGCGTTCCGTTGCCGCTCCTGAAGGAGTAAGGGGGACGACGTCTTTTTCGTAATCGATTGCGATATCGGGCAGGTGGGGGTTAATCCTGTTGATCAGGGCAATGTTTCGTGCCCGTGCGCGGTCCCTGTATCCTTGCTGACCTTTTGCCTGAGGTGAATTTGGTGGAAATACTTTTGCGAAACCGGCGCCCATTATATAGGTGACGCCTGGTTCGCCCGGCGAATTTATATCCACGGAAGCATATTCCTTGAGGTATGCCCGTGTTTCAACGTTTACGGTAGAACGCAGGGAGAGGAGTAAGCCGGCGTGGAAGAATTCCTCCATGCCGTCCAGCACGTCGAAGTCACACAAGCCTGCGGCGTAGAGGCCGTTTTTTTTGGATTCCCAGGCAATATGGGAAGGCGAATATCCTTCTGCGTTGTACGAGAAGAAGGAGTGGAAATGCATGTTAACGTTTGTGCCTTCCGGGGCCAGGGCATTCCTGTGCTGTTCGGCAAGCGTTTGAAGTGTTTTTTGACGCTCTGACTGGTCAAATGAGTCGAGTGATTCTTCAAGTTCAAAAGTTTTCATGGCGGGTGATTATGCCAGATAATCATCTTCTGTCTAGCCCTGATATTGCGCAAATTGTTGAACGGATGCATCTGCGATTAGGTGTCATGAACGAGTGCCGTACAGGTAGGGAGCGACCGCTCGTGGTGAATACTCGCGATGAACCGCTGGGTGCAATTATATAAATGCGGCGCGTCTGGCAGCCGCGCCCTACCTTTAGAGAGACCAGGTTACGCCGCCAAGGCGGCCCGGTCGTCCATTTAACTTCTTATTTCCGGCTATGCCGAGTTAGGTTATGGAAAATATGACATTATCAGCCTGTTGCCCTTGGTGAAATGACTGCAAATGGCCGAAGATAATTTCTGACACGCTTTTCCGTGATGGCAGTGACATCGGGTTTGGCGCCGGGTGTACTATTCAGGCATCATTTCAACAATTTTTTTCTGATTTTGTCGGTGTAATAACCCGCATGCCTGACCATGGCACGCATTCGCGATATTGGTTCTTTTCCTGATTGGAGACTCATTCTGGTTTTCTTATCCACCTCGTTTTCGTCGAGAAGGGCTGCTCCTGCAATTTTCAGAACCATGTTTTCGGCTGAGAGTGATATCGTGACCTTTAGCAGTCCGTCCTGGGCTTCGTCCAGTGCAAGAAGGGCATGTTGGATGTCTGTCCCGGCATAATTGCCGCCCTTTGTAAAATGTGAGACATCGAAGTATTCTGTCTGCCATCCGTAAGGAATGACAACATTTCCGAGATCCGTGTCGTTAATTTGAACTTGAGCCACGGCGATTTTTCTTTGTTCATTCCCAAGGGTAAGGGCCAGGTAAGGTTTTTCTGAGTCGTGCAGGAAGAATGTTGCTTTCCTGGAAATGGTTCTGAATGGTCTTCCTGACGTATCCGTATTCATCATTCCCCAACCAAGTCCGTGAATCTCGGATCGTCCCACTTCCATCCAGTCTTTTGCCGATTCCACGATTCCAATCTTGTTCCAGATGGCGCGCCTGCATCTTCTGCATTCTTCGTTCGTGTCACTGCTTTTCAGTTTTCGGCGGAAACTGCGGTATTGTTCACCATTCCATATTTCTTCGAATGTCTGCTGCCTGAGGTTGCCAAGTATTCGCGGGGAAACACAGCAGGGATGGACATCGCCGTTGTGGGCTACGAATGAATCCTGCCATGGAACTTGGCAACCTTTCTGCATGCCGAGCCTTGAAATCTCATCGCCTGACAGATCATTATCAAGAAGGATATCTTCAACTTCGCAGCCTGCACGCTTGATGCCAAGGAAATGGAAAAACTGGATCGGCATTTCGAAGATGAGGTCAATGTTCTTCTGTCCGGCTGAAGACTCTGCATTGGAAAAGGAGGTTCTGCCCAGTGTTACTATATCGCTGCTCAGATCAAGCCGCTCCTTGTAAGCTTTTGTCAGGGCGAAATCATCCATTATTGCAAGGGAAACATGTTTAATCCCAAGTTTGTATGCCATGTCTACTATTCCTGGCATCTGCCCGATGTTCTCCCGTCCGGCAACGTAGGCAATGCAGGTGTCTGGTTTTGCAGAAGCGTGGCTTTGTCGCAGGCTCTGTAAGATCTTGATGTTCTTGATGATTGTTTCCAGGTTGGTTCCAATTCTGATCTTGCCGTATATTTCCGGATCTGCAGCATCAATGGAAATATTTATTGAATCAACGCCACATCTTATGAGGTTTTCTGCCGCAATCTCAGATAGCAGTGCTCCATTACTTGTCATCGAGACCAGGACGGCGGGATTTATGGATTTTATTCTTTCTACTATTTCGGGGAGGCGCCTGTTCATGAGGGGTTCGCCCATCCATGAAAGGCAGATGGATTCAGTTTTCCTTATTTCGTTTTCGAGATTGGCAAGAATGCTCTCATCAAGATCGCCGTATGTTCCGCTCGGGCTCATGTCTATGGTTCGCGGACACATCGGGCATTTCAGGTTACAGCGCGATGTCGATTCAATGACAAGTAACTTCGGCGGAGGAATCTCGTCTTCGCAGAAGTGGTTTATGAACAATCTGTTGCTGTCCAAGCGATGGACGCCATACAGCGCATGACGGAGTTTTTCCTGCGTTTTGGCGGAAAGGCTGACTTCGAAAGTCTTTGATTCCAGCTGTTTGTCACCACTCCAGAGTGTTGCTGATATATTGAGCTGTCCGGCAAATTCGAACTCCTGGTTTATCCAGTGATCCGCGTAGCTCATCCGTTTCCCGTCGTTCAGGAAAACTGTGGAATAGAAGGATATTCTGTGAAGATCAATTTTGATGGACACTTTTGATGTGCCGTCGGGGAGTTTGCAGTTCCAGTATGCGAAGTGACCTGATGGATGAATCTTTTCTGGACCATAGATGTCAAGGGAGAGCACGTTCCCTTTCTTGGCCGACACATCAAGCGATATTTCTTCGCTGAGGTCCGCGAAGGATAAGCTGTCCCTATGGAAAATTAAATGGTTCATTGCTCCCTATTTATTGACTCCGTGTCGGGGGAGTATGGTGCCGGTATTT
>MHBM01000208.1 GCA_001804885.1 Lentisphaerae bacterium RIFOXYA12_FULL_48_11 | reverse complement strand
CGGCTGGTGGCGAAGAAGTGGATCTGTTCGTCAAGAAAGCCTCATTGCTGGACACGATGCTGGCAACAAGAGAACGATACACAAACTGGCTGGCTGATCAGAAGGTGGCTGTTGCGGAGATCACATGTGGGCCGTGGTTCTTGTCGAGAACAGGTGCGAAGCTGGAAAGGGGTATTGACCTGTCTGCAAAGGATCGGGAAGGCAAAATGCTGTGGCTGAAAAAGCCTGAATGGAAGGATGGAAACATTGTCAACATCAACAAGGATGCGGCTGAAGGAACATCATTCCTGGTGTGCCGGACGATAACTTCGCGCAAGCCTGTTGCTCTGGTCGTTGGTCTTGGTGGAGGGAACCGCCTGGATGTCCTGCTTAACGGAAAGAGCGTTTTCACAAAGGATACAGCTCTCAAAATCAACCGCTACGGTTGTTCAGAAATCCCTGAGGGAACCCGGCGTGACCAGATATTGCTGAGTCTGCCGCTTGTGCAGGGGGAGAATCAGCTGGTTGTCAGGATCGCGAGAAGTGGTCAGCGGACAGAATTTTATTTTTCACCCTTCCCAAATCCAGTACCTGATATCTGGGCAAAGATTCGCAAAAGTTTTCCGCCTGCAGAGAATCGTCTCCTGGAGCTTGCTAAGTATGACTGGTTTGAAGCCGGAGGATGGTTGGGCGCCAATCACAAAACATTTGAGCAGAGAATGATCACGAATTGCGGTAAAGGGATTGCTGATTATGATGATGACGGGAAAACCCCATCAGTTGAGTCGTCATCAGCACCTTCACTGGGATTGTGTATAACGGCGGCGGAATTGTTCGCGGCACGACAGGATCTACAGAAGCTCCGATCGGCTGTTGAAGAACTGGCTGGGACGTTTCCCCGTGATTATCCAGGCAATTATTTCATGCAGCGGCTTAATGATCTGGAAAAGCGGCTGATCTTGAAAGCGTCGAGCAGTCTGGCGCCGGGTGATGCGCCGATAGTCGAGCTGGTTAAGTCAAAGCGCGAGATGCTTGTGGATGCAAACCCCATGCTGCGGAACAAGGATTTGCTTTTTATCAAACGATACACTTATAACAGCAAGCACTACTACGATGATTTCCAGCACATAATCCGTTGGGGCGGTGACCTGTGCGTGCTCTCTTTGTCCAATCAACATGTACGTCAGCTGGCGCCGCAGCTTGACGGAGGTGCTTTTGACAGCTGTGATGTCTCGTTTGATGCTCGCCGGATTGTTTTCGGCTACCGTCGTCCAAAGGCAGAAGGTTTTCGCATCTATGAAGTTGGTGCGGACGGCAGTGGCTTGCGACAGGTGATACAGCCTCCGGCTGACGAGGACCGGCAGATTGCTACGCATGGTAAGACAAGTTATGGGGATGGCTTCTATGGGCTGATGGGCTATAAGTTCTGGACTGACGATGTCCATCCGTGTTACCTGCCTGACGGTGGTATATGTTTTGCATCAACGCGTTGCCAGCATGGAGTGCTTTGTACTCCGAACCACTACCTGGCCTGTACCACTCTCTACCGTTGTAATGCTGACGGCGGGGAGGTTGTGCCTATTTCACAGGGTATGCTCAGTGAATTCACCCCAACGATGATGGAGGATGGCCGGATTCTCTACAACCGTTGGGAGTATGTATATAAGGGAATTGCCGCGGTGCAGCCTTTGTGGGTGATGCGACCAGACGGGTCAGGAAGTGAAGAGTACTACGGTGATAATGTTGCCAATCCTGGTGTGCTGTGGCAGGCACGCCAGATCCCTGGAAATCCGCGTCTGGCGGTCTGTATTGGTTGCGGACACGAGCCGATGGGCGTCGGACAGGTTCTCTTGCTCGATATGAATAAAAGTAAGCGTACCCATGAGCCCATGCTAAACCTCACGCCAGACACAAAAGTGGAAGGATTACGCGGTTTGTATAAGCGGCGTAACGGACGCTGGCAGGAAGATGTCTACGGCCCATTTTACAGGGATCCTTATCCGCTTTCTGGCCCTGATGGTCGCGGGGCAGGCAAGTTCTTTCTCGTGTCATGCAATTCGGACAGGCGTTACAATGATCCATCCGGTTATGGTATTTACCTGCTCGATGTGTTTGGAAATCTTGTTCCCATTTACAGTGATCCGGAAATATCCTGCTGGCAGCCGATGCCGTTGAGTCCCCGCAAGAGACCGCCGGTACTTACTCAGTTGGCCGGGAAGGGTATGGGTGATGACTCTACGCGTACCGTGAAGGCTGGTATGGTGGTGCCTTCTTCAGACAAGGCAACGGCCACCATGTTTGTAAGTGATGTGTATCGCGGCTTGGATGGAGTCAAACCCGGAACAGTCAAATATCTGCGCGTAATGGAACAGATTCCGAAACCATGGGCAGCCGAACTGGATCACATTCGCGGGGAAGACAGGGGCGCTGACGGATTTGGCGGGCAACTTGTTGTCAGCATGAACACGCACATATGGATTGCAGTTCTTCGAGGTGTCGTGCCGGTTGAAGAAGACGGCTCAGTCTGCTTCGAGGTGCCGGCCGGACGTAACCTCTTCTTCCAGGCACTGGATAAGGATTTTATGCAGGTGCAGAGAATGCGGACATTCATCAACGCGGTGCCTGGTGAGCAGCGTTCGTGTATAGGTTGCCATGAACATCGCATTCAGGCGCCTGTCTCGCGGCGTGCCGTAGCGCTGGCTCGCAAACCGCTCATGCTTGCGGCGCAGCCAGGTGAGGTTGCCCCGCGGCCGCTGTATTATCCTACGGATGTTCAGCCGGTATTCGACCGGCATTGCATCCGGTGCCATAACGGAAAAGAATCAAAGATGGATCTTCGCGGTGAACTTACGACATTGTTTAATTCTTCATATGAGAACCTGTTGAATGGTGGAATGGTGAACGCAATCCGTGAGTGGGCCGGGTCAAATTACGCCATGCAGAATACGGAAGTAGTCCTACCATATACCCACGGTGCATGTAGCAGTAAGCTGGTGGAAAAGCTCAGAGCGGGCCACAAGGGCGTTAAGCTGTCTGCTGAAGAATGGGTAAAACTCTTTACCTGGATTGATTGCGGTGCGCCATATTACGGGTCGTACTACGGGCGTCGTCACATCAAGTATCAGGGATCACCTGACTTCAGGCCTGTGCCGACTCTTGAATCGGCTCTTGGTATTCCTCCCCCTGGCATGCTCACGGCCGCTGTTTCCGGTCGGGTCCCGTGAGTACGAGGAACGTATCTGCATATCAAGCTGTTGGCGTGGAGTAAAGAGTGTTACAGTATATTCCTCTTTGAACGGCGCAGGGTAGAACTGTAATGCCATACTGTATGCGGCAGGTGTCTGAATTATCCACATTGAGAACATTTTTTCTCGGAAATATTGGGAAGGCCTGATAAGAAGGTGATCCAATGCGTATATTTTACCAGGTAGTCGGCGTAATGCTTGTAGTTGTGCTTCTGGCGGGATGTGACGGTAAGAAAAAAGGCCAGAGTAATGGAAATGTTCCTGATTCAACGGGATGTAAGGCAGACAAGCCACAGCTTGAGAAAAGTCTAAAGGATTTTAGGCCTGAAACAATTGTTAAAGGTGTCAAGCCGTTTGCCATTTTGGATGTTGCCAGGTTGACAAATGGGCTTGTTCTGAAAACAGGCAGGAGTTCTCTGCCGGTCGGCGGCGGTGTTGATGGATATGTATGTAGTTTCTCGGGTCATTCTCTTGCCGTTTTTCTTGCTGAGTATTCAAGATTGGCCGGAAAAACTGTTATTCAGGAGGTAGATGAGCCGCAAGAAGGTATCACATTCAAAGTTGAAGATCCTTTGCCGGTTGAAGAAGCTATAAGGGCGATGGAGTCGTTCTTGTCGGAGAAAATGAGTATTGTCATTCTGGATGATGATGCGGGAGATTTGAAAGCGGTCAAGGGGAAGACAGGCGACAGATAACATCAAATGCTTTTTCTTAAAAGAATTGTAGTTCTATGTGTGTATCCTCTGACTTTATGTCTGGGGCTTATTGTGCTTGGCCTGGTTTGTATTTGGTCGGAGCGCCGGCCAAAGCTAGGTCGCGGTCTGATCCTGGCCGGACTGGTATGGTTGACTGTTGCCGGTTACGGTCAGATGGGAAAACATTACCTGATGAGGCTTGATAGCCAGTACGATCCTTTGAATCTGTCGGCACAGCCAACTTCCACTGTTTCGCAGGTTCGTTACGTGGTTGTGCTCGGTTCTGGTCATGTTTCCGACCCGCGCCTGCCGGTTACCAGCCAGATTGGTGGCAGTTCTCTTTTCCGTCTGACTGAGGGAATTCGCCTTTATCGGCATTTACCGGGTAGCAGGCTGGTTCTTACTGGTGGACCCGGTTTCGACACTGTTCCAAATGCCGAGGTGGTTGCCGGGGTGGCGATGGAGATTGGAATAAAGAAAGATCATCTAATTGTGATGAGTGAGCCTGATGATACGCGCGAAGAAGCTGAATGTGTGAAGAAACTTGTTGGAGAGGCTCCTTTTGTCCTGGTTACATCCAGTGTTCACATGCCGCGTGCGATGAATATTTTCAAGGCGGAGGGTATGAACCCTCTGCCTGCACCTACGGAATTTGCGTTTCCACACAAACAGAAACTTGATCCAGCAACGCTTTTTCCGACGGCCGGCGGACTCGGGTACACCGAATGGGCTATGTATGAATTTATTGCCAGCGTGCAGGAAGCCATTCGGAATATATTCTAGAGCGGTACAGAGAGAAAAGAAGAGCTCTTTTTATTTTACAATAGCTGCTATGTCTTTGTTTGAAAGGGCTTTTGAGTAGAACCTGATGCTGTCAATAGATCCTCTGTAGTAGGGTAAAGCAGGATCATGACTTCGGCCCAGATAACAGTGGTTCATGGCGGTATTTATGTTAGGGGGCAGTAGTTCCTCCGGCCGGGTTTCAATGGGAGCCTGGCATGCCAATTTACCATTGATGTAAAGATTCCCTGTTTTACCATCCAGGGTAATTGCGACGTGTGTCCAGATGCCGGCGGGAAGGGGCCTGTTGTGGAAGAGTGTTTTCAGTATCGAGTTTTTCCGGATGATGAACCGCGCGCGTTTCATGCCGTCGTCAGGGGTGAGCCACATGCAAGTTTCACGATCGGTACCAAAGAACCATACTGACTGGTTGGCCCTGCCGCTGGCCCACTTGACCCATGCAGTAATTGTGAGTTCCCGGAAATCAATCAGCTGTCTGTCCAGGACGACGTAATCATTCTCTCCATCAAGTGTTATGAATCCCCGCCTTATTGTGTCTTTCTCCATCCAGAAGGGATTTCCTTTTACAAAACCGTCAGTTGTGCCCCAGGCGTCAGATGTCAGGGATTCCCTGTGCCTGTCAAATTCGTATGCAGCATAAATGTGACGTGGTGCTTTCCTTTCTGCAATCCAGATGTTTCCCGCCCACGGCATGTGGCCATAGTGGAATCCGTTTATGACCCTGTTCCCGTCGGCATGATCACCGTCAAGAACTGCATCACCACCTACATAGGCATTGCCGTTCTTCCATTGTTCGGCCCGGCCCTTGACCGTGGCAAAATCGCGTATGGTGGCGCCGTTAACGGTGGCATGTTCCAGAATGCGGGCATTACCCGAGACAGAGGCATCATTAACAGATGCATAGTCGCGGATCCTGACATGATCTCTGACTGTTGATGACCCGCCTACCCTGGAATAGCCACTTATTACTGCATTATCATGAACTTTCGCATCTTCCCGGATAACGGCAAAATCTTCGATACGGGCATGGCCTGAAACGCGGGCATTGTGCAGGACCATTGCTTTCGGTCCGACATATACTGTGGCATCAACTTTTGCGGAGTTCTCTACCTTGCCACCGCCGTTTGGATGTTCGTGCCATTCGGAGGGTTGGGGCTGTGGTGGTTCAAGAGGGATGGCCCCTTTAATTTGAATTTCGTAATGAAGCCGTGCTTTGCCCGGATGAGTCCTGTATGGACATGCAAGATCATCAAAGCCTGTAAGTTCAATTTTGCCGGGAGTGGCGGCTACCACCAGCAGCACCCTGTTTTCATCCTTCTCAAGTTTTATGGCGTTCTCACCAGAACTCCATAATCTGGTGTGACGTTCTGTTCCGTTTGTGGCGATTGCGATCAGTGATGCCCGCCAGTCGGCGCTGCGTTCACTATACGGCAGTCCGCGGAATTTAACGGTAACAATGCGTCCTCCTCCTGTATTTTCCGGTACTAATTCATGAACGGTGAACCCCATTTGCATGGGCGCCATTTCTGGTGAGACCTGCCACCATGATTGATCGTCGGGGCGACGGCGAAGAGGGGTCAGCTCCGTAGTATCTTTTTCAGGACGGTTGGCATAATTGAAGTTATGCCGTCTTGCGTAATATCCGATCAGATCCTTGAAATTCAGATCTGGCACAAGCCTCTTTATCGTATCGGTCCAGAATTCGCCTTCCTTCTGTTCCTTCCACATGCGAGTGGAAAGATTTTTCCCCAGTCCAGGCAGGTTGTCCGGGTTTTCGTCGAGATAAAGAAAGATGGGCCAGCAGTTATAATAGGTTCGCCCATGCGGCAGGCAGAAATTTAGAAGTTTATTGAAGTTCAAAGTGGTGGATGTGCATTCCCGGTCATATTTTTTGCCGTAAAACTGAACCCATCGCTCTGTCGCATAATCAGAATGTGCTTCGTACATGTCCCACCAGTTTAAATCCTTTTTTACAAAATCCTGGCAGGTGTGCATGAATTCGTGCGGGATAATCCAGGTTGGAGGGTCGACTCGCAACCCTGTCAGGTCAATGTTCAACCCTGAACCGCCGGCACAGTATCCCCCGTCAATACATGAAAACTGGATTTTATATTTTTTCCCGGACGGCGACATATTTGCCGGTTCCGGCAATCCCATTTCATTTACGAAAAGTTGCCAGCATTCCTCTGCATTGCGCAGGCAGCCGTGTGCCCATTGCCTGTTCATGCCCTCTTTCTGCCGCTCTTTGTTCCAGATAAAACGGAAATGCTTGGAAGCGAGTTCGTAAGCAGTTACTGGCGAGTCCCCCAGGTTGGGGATGTAGATGTCACCATCCGGATCGCCTGTGAAGGCGTCGTTGACCTCCAGGCCCGAATTGCCGTCATGGTTAATAGACAAGTGTACAAGTGTACCGCGCCAGTTTTTCTCCAGACCAAGATCAAGACGATAGGTGTGAGGTTTGCTGTCGCGCAGGATGCATTCGGCCGGAATAACAATTTCCCGGAGAATGTTTGAGGATGCCGGGTCGGTTGTTCCGTACTTGATTTTGACAGGACCAGGCGTTCCTCCTGATGACAGGAATCGCAGTTCAAGACAGTCGTTGAATCCGAGGTCCAGGTCGGGCCCGTCCTGTTTCCCGATCTTGTAAACGTTTCCGGTACTTTTCCATTTGTTGAGTGATGAGGAAAGTGCAAGGGGTTTGCCAGGGTCAACGAGGACATTGATGGACTCATTGCTTGACGCAAAAGATATCGGCGCAATAAGGGCTAAACTCAGTACTAACCATGCGTTTCTGATTGTCCGGGTCATCACTCTTTTAGTTGGCTGTGAATGCGTAATGGCCTGATTCGACAATGTATACCGCCTTATTGTTGTCCATGCGCAGGAATTGTATGCCTTTTGATTCTGCTATTGCTTTGCCTGATTCCTTGACAGCTCCAGCATCCTTTGCGGGAATGAACACGGTTGCTGCTGTGTTTGGTGGTATCACTAAATCCATGTTGAATGTATTGCCCTCGATTTTCCATGAAACGGCCCGGCTTGTCCCGTCGTAGCTCATTAGCGATGACGGACGGCCCCGCCCTACCACTAATAATGAGAAAAATGTAAATCCTATATCTGTGAATATTCTGCAGGCACCAGCATGATGCTGGTAATCTTTGAGACGGT
>MHBM01000207.1:12377-40790 GCA_001804885.1 Lentisphaerae bacterium RIFOXYA12_FULL_48_11 | reverse complement strand
AAATAAGATTATGAGAAAACTAGGATATTTTTTACTGATTGCCGGATTTCTAGCCACAACGTTCCTATGTGTAATCGTATCAGCCAAAACACACGCCTTATGGATCTGGAACAGAAATGATCTTTCAGAAAAACAAGTCACTGCAGATTTAGCGTCAGACGCAATACGTGAAGTCACACTCAAAGCTAACGGCATGGTTCGACAGACATTTTTGCCAGCACTCGCCATGTTGGTAGGTGGTTTAATGATCGGAATTGAAAAGAGAAAGAATAAGCCCAACCAAACATCGGACGGTATTTGTCAACCCTGCGGGTTGCCAAAACCGTCAATGTGATCGTTGGGCTCAAAGAGAATATGAACTATATATGGTTGTACATTTTGATTGCCCTGATAGCAGTTCCTGTCCTTGGAGCCGCAATCTCACGCCTGAAATTGTTCTACCGCGGCTGGACGATCAAGGGAGTTGGACGCGATGCTTTGGCCTACGTCGAGAAAGATAAAGGCCAGATCATATTCGGAGCAGAATTGAGTTTTGGCACACCATACAAGCGAGTCATAACCATTCCCAAACCATCTGCGTTTCCAGGCTGGGCCACAAGCCGGAGAGATGAAATTATCTCACGGATTAAGACAGAGTTACCCGAATCCAAATACAAGTATGAAGAAGAAAGATAAGCCCAACCATGAACTGGAGGTTATTTTTCAAACCGCGGCGGTTTGAAAATAACCTCAGTTCGGACGTTCGGCCAATGAAGAAAAATCATTTTCCCTCTTGCAGTTATCATCCAACTGCCGTATCTTCATTGTAGATACATAAGGAGAATAACATGATTACCAAGGTTCAAAAATGGGGTAACAGTTTAGCGGTGCGCATTCCGCGGTCTGTCGTAGAGGACACACAGTTAAAACCTGGAGAAGCCGTAAATATGGCATCTCATGACGGCCAGATTGTCATTGCTGCCGTCCGACAGCAAAGATTCAAACTCAACGATTTGCTAAAAGGCATCACATCGCGAAACAGACATGAAGAAGTTGCCACTGGCAACGCCGTCGGAGGGGAGGTTTGGTAATGCCCACCCCCTACTGCCCGAAACGCGGTGATATCGTTTGGCTCACATTCAATCCTCAAGCAGGTCACGAACAGGCAGGACATCGCCCTGCACTGGTTCTTTCCCCGGAAGCCTACAATCGCAAAGTTGGATTGATGCTGTGTTGTCCTATTACAAGCCATATCAAGGGTTATCCATTCGAGGTTCATATTCCTCAGGGACACAAAGTCTCCGGCGTCGTCTTGGCGGATCAAGTCAAGAGTCTTGATTGGAAAGCCAGACAAACGTCTTTCTGCTGTACCCTTCCGAACACAACAGTCCATGAAGTTCTCAATAAACTTGGAACTCTGATCGACGATTAAGAGGCCGAACCAGTTTTTGAACGCGATTCTCAACCCTGCGGGTTTCGAACGCGTTAAAATGACCGTTCGCATGATAAATAAATGAAAGAAGATCCGACAATCACTGCATTCCTCGCACCTTTTGCGGCAACCATCCTTGCATATACATTCCTCTTCAACTTGCCCATCATGGTTGCCGCAAAGCCAATTCAGGCGTTCATATCAGCATCTTGCTCAACAGTTGCTGTCGTGTTGTTGTTTCGAGTTATGAGAAGCGGTCCAATTTGGGCTCGAATTCTAACGGGACTTGTTATACTCCCATTATTTATACATATAGTGTTCACGTTCTGGTCGGGGGCAATTCGGCTTACGATTTCTCGATGACAAAGCAAAACGGAAATGCGAACAAGGGCATGAATGGTACTCGGTGAAAGCGGCTTTCACCTCGACCATTATGCCATGCGTTGGGTCACAACGAAAATGAAAACAAAATCACAGATTCCTAGTGTAGCTGACCTTGCCAGTATTCTAGTCGGTGTGTCTGGTGAATATTTTGTCGCCGCAGAACTCACGCGACGTGGATACATTGCCTCAATAACGCTGAAGAATACTCGTGGTATTGATGTCTTGGCATCCAACGAAGACGCATCTAAATCCGTCGGTATTCAAGTTAAAACTAACAGCACCAAGAGAAAAGACTGGATACTCAACGAGAAAGCCGAAAAGTCTCACTCGAATTCACTTTTCTACATCTTTGTCAATCTTTCTGATGCGGGCAGACTTCCCGACTACTACGTTGTCCCAAGCCGGGTGGTGGCCTCATACGTGAAGAGAACACACAGAGAATGGTTGGCAAAGAGAGGACGACACGGACGAAAACACAGAGACAATCCAATGCGACATTTCAAAGATGAAATCGAGGTGTATCGTGATCGATGGGATCTTCTTAAACTCTCAAAGAAAAGGAAATGACCCAACAAGTTTTTGAACGCGATTCTCGAAACCCGGCGGTTTCTCGAACGCGTTAAAATGACCGTTAGGGTAAAGAATATGAAGAGAATATCTGCATACATGATAGTCTTGTCTTGTATAGTCTTTACCTCCTCATGCACGGCGCAACGCACAGAACTCAAAGATGGGCAATCAAACAACCTCGGCGACTTTATCTATACGGCCAAACTAATCAACGGGCAGGTGTATCTTCAGCTCAACACCAATCCAGCCCCTGACGGTCGGATAGGACCGTTTGTGAAGCAAGTTGATGGTAACTACACTTGTGAAACCAAAGATAAGGGTGTTCACACGCTCGACAAATCTCCGGACGGGAAATGGTGGTACGGCTGGAGTTATGTTCACTCACATACGGAACGGGTTGATGCAAGTGTAATTGACAATCAACAAAAATACCCTAACACCCATTAAGCCCTTTTGAGTAAAGAACAAAATGATCCCGTCCCGAAGTTTTTTTCACGAACGATAGATGAACTACGGGTTCACATCCCGGCCGTTTGCATGTTCTCACCAGCGTGTCGAAATCACGCCAAGCGCCTTAGGCAGCTTTGTTTACAGATCTACGACCTGAAATTGAGCCTTCCAGTCAAACACCCATGCGGAGTCAATAGGATTTGTCCGGTGACGGCACCGGGATCCATAGACATGACAGCTTTTGCTTCATGACGCTCCAGAAACTCATATGATACCCCCTGAAAAGATCCATTCAAAACGATGTTGGCTCCCCGACTATTCGGGGTCCAGTTCTATGCGGACTTGTTCCAGGGGCAGAACAGCTCTGACCGGTTATGAAATCGAACCCCGTAGACGGCATCCATTCAAAGCGACTGGCTGAATACCGGTATCTGCGAAGAAACCGGCAATTCAGGAGAGATGGCGGGGTGTCCGGTCATGGATCCCCCAGTGTGTAACTCTCCAACGCTTGAATTCATCACTTCTCCAGTTGGGCTCTTCTGGCTTGCCGCCTTACGGGGAGTTAAATCATGCTGCTTTCATGTGCTTCTCCACAAATTGTTTAGGATCAAATACAGAACGGTTCTTAAGCATGAAATACACCGCTACCGCTATCTTATGCGCCATAATGGCATTGGCAACATGCTTGCCGTGTTTCTTTGTCAACTTATCCGCAAAGGCATGCAGGTATTTCTGGTCGCGTTTCGCCAGTATTGCAGCTTCATGGAATGCCCACTTCAGATACGGGTTGCCCATCTTGCCGCCCTTGAGTCCTTTGATCTTGCCGGCTGAGGCAACTGAGCCTTTGACCAGTCGGCAGTAACTGCAGAAGTCCTGGACAGTCGGAAAACGGCTGATGTCATCAATCTCATATAGAATGGTCAATCCAAGGACCTCCCCAATCCCGGGCACGCTGAGGAGGACCTTGAAATCCGCCATGTTTTCGTTGTTGGTATATTTCAGGAGTTCCACTTCCAGTTTGTATATCTGCCTGTCGTATTCCTTGATCAGGTCAAAATCAGATTGTAGTACCATCCTGTGATAAGGATTCTTATAGACGCCCAGGACCTCCTTGAACCACGGGTCCCTTGTCTTGGACTGTCCGCGTTTGACTTCCGGCAGGTTATGCGTGATAAGCCCGCGCTGGATATGTCCCAGCAGCTCGGCCCGTTTCCAGACATAACTCATCCTCCTTCTGAGCAGGTCCCTGACCGGACGTTTTTCCGCAGGGTACACGTACGATGTCGGAATCATGTTGCTCCTCAGCAGCTGAGCTATCTTTTCAGAATCGATGCGGTCGTTCTTGTTCTTCCCACCATGAATGAGTCTCAGGTACAAGGCATGAGCCAGGACAAATGGAATGCCTTCATCCGTACAGGCATCGGCCAGCCAGTACCAGTTGAACGCGCATTCACAGCATACGGTGATGCTGTGCCGGTACGGCTTTATTCTCTTCAGGAACACCTGGAAATCATTCCCCTCGATGTTGCTGTGCACCATGACTTAACCGTCACGATCGACGACGCAGATGTACATCTGCCTGCTGTGCAGGTCTATTCCACAGTTGAATTCCGTCGTACTTTTGTAATACTTCTGCATGAGACTCCTCCTCGTTTTAAGCGCTATGACGCTTATGGGGCAGCAATGACCCCGGTTGATATTAATTATCCGGGAGGAGTCTCACTTAACTGAAAGTAAGGTCCTCTCCGCCGTTGCCCTATTCTATCAAAAGGGCTTAGCGGGGAGTTTCAAGGGCATCAAGGGTATTCGATGAACCTGCGGTTCATCTCAACCCTTATGCCATGCGTTTGGCTTTGAAAGAATTAAATCAAGATTTCCCCTTGACTGGTATATCGCGTAGATATACATTTTGCATATGATTAAAGAATACTCTGAATTCCATGGATTTGAGTGGGACAATGGAAATCTTGACAAGAATTTGAAGCATAGTGTTCGAAACTCGGAATGCGAACAGGTGTTTTTCAACGAGCCACTCGTAATCCTTGATGACCCGAAGCATTCTATAGTTGTAGATCGATATGCTGCATTCGGGAAAACCGATGACGAAAGATTATTGACTGTGGTGTTTACAATGCGGGGAACAAAAGTCCGTGTGATTTCAGCCAGATACATGAACAAGAAAGAGAGGCAATTTTATGAAAATACTGGAAAGCAAGAATAGGACATTTAAAACTGAAGACGATGAAAGAAAATTCTGGGCGACCCACTCGCCTCTGGACTTTTTTGATGTTTCAAAAGCTCGGAAGGTATCCTTTCCAAATCTGAAACCATCCTTAAGGTCTGTTTCAATACGACTTCCAAAGGACATGCTGGAGGAGTTGAAAATCCTAGCGAACAAAAGAGACGTCCCCTATCAAAGTCTTGCCAAAATGTATCTCGCATGGGGAATCCAATTGGAACGGCGGGCATTAAGAACAAGATGATAGCCGAACCAGTTTTTGAACGCTATTCTCGAGCCCAGCGGCTCTCGAACGCGTTAAAATGACCGTTCGATTGAAAAGAAACATTGACAATTCGCTCAAGTGATACTATTGTAGCACAATGAAAACTGAACTTGTCACTACTCTAAAACGCCAGGCCACAAGACTAATCTCGGAACTTCAAGAAGCTCGCTCACCCATCCTGATAACCGAACACGGCAAACCAGCGGCATACCTTGTTGATGTCGAAAGTTACGAGACTCAACAGGACCGAGTCCGAATTCTTGAAGGAATTGCACGCGGCGAACGGGCCGTTCAAGAGGGAAACATTCTTACACATGACCAAGCGAGAAAGAAGATGAAGAAATGGCTCGCCTGATTTGGACAGAACCAGCCCTCAAAGATCTCGAAACAATTGCAGAATATATCGCACTGGATAAACCTGACGCCGCTCAAAAATACGTACAAAAAGTCTTCTCTGCTGTAGAACGATTAGCCCGTTTCCCAAAATCTGGATCTATTCCCCAGGAAATCTCAAACCTACCATATCGACAGGTTATCATTCCTCCATGTCGTATTTTCTACCGACACAGCAAAGATTATGTTTTTATCATATTTGTCATGCGGTCGGAACAGAACCTACGACAAGACATCCTGACAGATAGAGACAATAATTAAGCGAACCATTTTTTGGAAGGTATTCGATGAACCTCGGCGGTTCATCTCAACCTTCAAAATGACGTTAGATTTCAGAAAGAAATATGAAAAAGAAGATCATGATCGTGTTAAGCGCCACTGTCCTGCTCGCATATTTGGCATACAGTAGAAACCTATGGTTTTCAGAACTTGAGAGACAGGTTGCCGTCGGCAAGGACATATTGTCGCAACCCATCGATATAGAGAAGCCAGGCAAGATTCTATGGCGCATTACGGAAGATCAATGGAAATATACAGGTGAAGTGAAGGTCGGACTACTTATAGATAACAATCAAACCCTCCCAAGAGATGCGCTCCGCAAAGAAAGCATGGCTCTTCAGGTCGTTTTGGATGCCAACGCAGTCACATATCAACCGTCTACCTCCGGAATGAAAGAAGTGCTCCGCGTAAATCGACTAATCCGTAACTGGTACTTTACAACCAACGAGCCACTCTCCCCGAACGCTCGTATTTGGGAATCAGGAAATGGGAGCACCGTTGAATTCGGACTTTGCGGCGTTAACAGATATCGCTCGAACATAGGCTGTTTCTGTAGCCGGGTTATACCCTCTCACCTGCATGTCTGACAACATGCGCGCACGTAATGGAGATATCTTTTGCTGGTTTACCTTCCCGACAGTGCTATCATTACTGATCATGTGTTGATCCTTTCGGTGGGGTCCAATAAAAATGTGCTTCATACACATCGTGGCCCCACCGGAGGATCTTCTAGACAAAGGAATTCTGGGAGAAAATAACTGCCGCGTAGCGGCTTAGTTCAACAAGGTGCAGCAGAAAGCGACCCCGGATGGAGGTGGGTAACCTCGGGGAGCGGAGCGTAAGCGCTCCCCGAGACTCCCCACCATCCACCAGGAACAAATGGTATTAGGTGATTCTTCGACCCGCGCGGCGCAGGTCTCGAACGCCTGAGGAGTGACGTTGGGGCTCGGAAATCAAGCAATGAAATTCATCCCTTGACAAGTATCCACAATGTACTTACATTGTTCCCATGAAAACAACGCTAGTTTCTATAGGTAATTCACGAGGAGTTCGCATACCAAAGCCTTTTATCGAACAATGTGGACTGAGAGGAAAGATCGAAATGGACATTCGGGACCGCATGATTCTTATCTATTCCCCTCGTCATACCAGATCTGGATGGGGAAAAGCCTTCCAACAGATGGCTCGGCTGGGTGACGACAAGTTACTGGATCCCCAGCCTATCTCCACACGCTGGGATGACGAGGACTGGCAATGGAAATAAATCGATTCGAAGTCTTTCTCGTCACCCTCGACCCAACGGTCGGACACGAGATAAAGAAGACAAGACCATGCGTGGTCATCTCTCCAGATGAAATGAATCACCACATTGGCACAATCATTGTCGCGCCCATGACAACAAAGGGCCGGAATTATCCGACACGTATCGATTGTACTTTTCAAGGTGTCGAGGGACAGGTCGTTCTTGATCAAATCCGAACCGTCGATAAGGCTAGACTCGTCAAGAAACTTGGACAGCTCTCACAGACTTCCGGGGATAGAATCCTCGACATCCTGACCGAAATGTTTCAGAAATAAAGCCCCAACCAGTTTTTGAACGCGATTCTCAACCCTGCGGGTTTCGAACGCGTTAAAATGTCCGTTGGCTTTGGAAAAGAAATTCTTGTCATACACATTAGATGGTGTTATTGTGTGTATCAATAGAGCAGAGAAAGGAGAGCTAATATATGGCAAGAACAAATGTAGTTTTAGATGATAACCTGGTGGCTCAGTGTCAGGCAGTTACAGGCATCCCCACAAGACGATCGCTGATTGACCATGCCTTGCAGGAACTTCTCAGGCATGAGCGGCAGAAGACTGTTTTGGAATTGAAGGGACAGATTGATTGGCATGGTGATTTGAGCGCATGGCGGAAGGGACGACACACGTCGTGACCATTATTGATACAACGGTCTGGATCGACTTCTTTCATGGCAAGAACACTCCGGAAACCGAGACACTCCAACACATGCTGAATGCCGGCGAAGATATCTGCATCTGTGGTGTTATTCTGACCGAAGTTCTTCAGGGTACACGTGAAGATGCAGACTTTAAAAAAGTCGCATCACATTTTGAAGCCTTTTTATTCCTGCCCATGCATCACAGCACCTTTATCAGCTCGGCTAAATTGTATCGCACGTTGCGACGTAGAGGCATTACAATTCGTAACGCCGTTGACTGCATGATCGCAGCCGTGGCAATCGAACATGACATTCCACTCCTGCATCACGACCGGGATTTTGAACCGCTAGCAGAGTACTGCGGGCTCAAAGTGATCAAGACAAGAGAGAAGCCAACCAGCAAATCCAGCGTACGCGGTAAACCGCGCCGCTGATTTGTATCGTTGGCCCAAATAAAGACAATTGACAAATCCTGATCGATCATTATATTGTACTACGAAATATAATCGATGGAGGATTAGTAATGAATACTGTAATATTGTCACCCAAATTCCAAGTTGTCATACCTCTGACTGTCCGACGTGCCATGGGACTCCGAGCCGGACAGAAAATGCAGGTAGTGGAGTACGAGGGACGAATCGAACTCATACCCGACCGAGATATCGCCGAGTTGAGAGGTTTCTTGAAAGGGATAAATACGGATTTCGAACGTGAGGAGGACCGCGTATGAATGTCGTAGACTCTTCCGGTTGGCTGGAGTATTTCGCTGATGGACCAAATGCCAAACACTTTGCAACTGCCGTCAAACTCACACATGAACTGGTTGTCCCAACAGTTACACTCTACGAAGTCTTTAAGGTCGTGCTGAGAGAATCCGACGAGAATGCTGCCCTGCAAGCAGCCTCAGCACTCCAGAAAGGAATGGTTGCTGATCTCACCCCAAAATTGGCGATCTCGGCCAGCAAATTAAGTTTGCAACACTCGCTGCCCATGGCCGACGCAATAATCCTGGCAACTGCTCAAGCACACGGGGCAACGCTTTGGACTCAAGACATTCACTTCAAAGGTATCCATGGCATTAAATACTTTCCAAAGAAATAACATGAACTGCTGGACGTTGCCGTCCAGCATAAAGAAGAGATAGCGAGGTACTGGAATGAATACTTTGGTAGCTGAACCCCAAGCAGTAAAATTACATTTTGATAATGACACAATGTGGGTTGACCTAGCAGATGGACGCCAGCTTGGAATTCTTCTTGCATATTTCCCGCGTCTCCTCAAGGCGTCTCCATCCCAAAGGCTTCAATACACCATAAGCGGTGGCGGCATAGGCCTGCACTGGGACGATCTGGATGAAGACATCTCGGTACCATCTCTCCTTTTGGTCATCGGCGACAGACGCCGTAACGTAGAATCCAATTGGAACGGCGGGCATTAAGAACAAGATGATACCGCTTCCTTCAGTATGGAATAATCCATGTATTGAAGACTATGGCGATCCCGGGTATCGTGCGTATTGCCTGATGAAAGACAATCTCGCATTTCAATAATGAAGTTATACGTGAAAATATTTAGCTGTATTACAATTATTACGTTCGTTGCAATGTTCCCGTTGAATGCATATACGAGGGAATACCAGGTGTTTGACGTTGTCGGCGACAGCATTTCTGCCGGTGTCAACCCGGAATGCGGAATATATGGATGGGTCAACATGCTGTTCGGCGAGAGTTTTGGAACAAATGCGGCAAAAACAAATACGATCTTTACATTGTGGCCAGGCATTACCAACTGGAATAGCGCGGTATCCGGCTCGACGGCATCCAACTGGGCCACTAACTGGGAGGGCCGCCTGACGGCACTGAAAAACCATCACCCCGATCTAGTCGTCGTATTCATCGGGGGTAACGACTTACTGGACAGCCTGGGCGACGGCGTGTTCTCACCCGGCGAGCAGGGAACATACCGCACAAACCTCACCTGTATAATAACCAACCTGCAGAACAGCATTCCGTCACCTGACATTATCGTTGTCAATTACTATGACCTCTTTGACGGATACAGCACAAATCTTGTGCCTCCTTACACCAACTACCGGGGCATGTCGGAAGCCGTAATAGTCGGGAACGCGATCATCCGGGAGGTAGCGGCAAGCAACAAATGTTACCTGGTAGAAGGAACCTACGACAGCTTTATGCACCACTCTTACGGGGCGGAACTGGGTGACACCGGCCACCTCTCGCCAGATTATGTTCGTACACCCCTGTCAGCTTTCGATATTCATCCTGTTACATCCGGGCACAGCAAGCTCTACGACCTGATCTATTCAAAAATGAACTATCTTAAGTTGTATGCCGTTCCGGAATGGTGGCTGGCACAGTATAACTTAACGAATTACTATGAAGATGTGGGTCTGGATCAGGATAATGACAAGGCAATGGCATGGGAAGAATATATCGCCGGCACTTGCCCGACAAATCCGGCCTCCGTATTTTCAATTTCCGGCAGCTCAGGTTTTTCGCCTGAAGGATTTGTCCTGCGCTGGGATGCAATAACAAATCGGTCCTATAGCGTCTTATGGTCAACAAATATTCTTGAAGGTTTCCAGATCCTGGAAACAAACTGTACAGGCAATGCTTACACTGATACCCTGCACCAGGCTGAAATACAAATCTTCTACAAATTAAAGGGAAGAATTGAATAGACTCAATCCCGGCTGAAACATTTTCCGGCTTTTTTTAGAATTCCAGGGCAACAGGCCCTAAAAGTCCTGAAACCGGCGAACCGCGGTAACGCGATGGAACTGTCTGGTAATGGTTGGCAAGCGTATTATATACAAGCACCTCAAGGGTGTTTTCGCCACTCTTCACATAATCAGAAATATCAATCCGCCATGGAGGAGCAACACGCACTCCGGCTTTCTTTCCGTTTACCCTGACCTCAGCCGTGGCAACAACACTCCCCAGACGGAGAATCACTCTGTTCTTGATCTCGTCTTTCGCAAGCTTGAAAGATGTCTTGTAACACACTCCACCGGAATAATTATTAAGTATCCCGGCTTGAGACCAGTCACCCAGCGCAAGCATGCCTGTTCCATCTGTCTCCACAATAACCGGCTCAGGGATCAGAGATCCGCCGCTCCTTCCCGTCTGCGGAACAATACGCAGCGCCACAACAGCCGTTGATACCGGAACTTTTCTGGCCACGAATCTGCCGCCCCTTTTCGCCTTCATCGGCTCGCCGTTGATCCAGGCTTGAACCTGACCAGATGCCTGAACGTGGATTGCCTCTGTTCCAGGCGCGGAAAGAAACCGGAACCATTCGGCATGCTGATCACCGGCATAAACATCAAAAGGAATCACACCAGGATCATCATACCAGCGCATTGAAAGCGGAGTGCGGGACCCGGCGGCAGGAACATCTGCTTTGCGCATAACAAAGTGACCTCGACCTGCCTGATCATAACGCACAAGCACTGGATTTGAGCCAGCCTTGAGTGATACAGGCTTACCAATATCCACTACCTCGCCATTAACAAAAACCTCTGCCGGCGTAATCACCTTGGAAGTGTGGCTCTTGTCTGCCGGCGCGGCGCAGCTGACAGTAATAGAGGCCGACACTGCCTCGCTGACAGTTGCACAGGTCCAGAGATAATAGCGCTTGCCATCCTTTTCGGCCTCATACCGCGTTTCATTTAAACCACCTGCCTGTTTGCCGAGACAGATAAAATCATCCGTCACAATTCGCTTGAGACCGTGATAGCCCTGGTGCCCGTGATCCCCTTCCTTTCCCATGCGCCACGAGAACTCGTACGGACGCCATGTAAAATTCTTTCCATTAACTGATACCGACGCCGAGGGATCGACCAATTTCAGCTTCGCCAGCTCAGCATCAAGCTGCTTAACATCAACATTATCAGGTAACGGCCCCAGAACATAAAACTGCGGCCCGTACCCATGTAACTGCCTTGTCCATTTCTTGTCATCTGTCGCCGGAAGCATTGCAGTCTTCGCAAGTGCTTCCGTTTCGCGGGCCCAGGCAAAACGGCGTGCCTCCAAACCAATCATCTTATTATCAGCCGTTACAGGCATTCTGAAATCCCCATAGGCGTTGTCCATTGTCGGAACAAAAGTGACGTTCCACTCATTGGCAAGTGTTCTGCTTGTCGCATTGACATTGTTTTTCCGGGGCGGATTGACATGTTTTCTATCAGGCGAGAAAACCACAATCTGTGCTTCGTATGTATCCATGGGTAACTCGACTTTCGTTCCCGTAGACGTTTCTTCGATAACGCGCAGCGGAGTTGTCGCTCCCGTCCATGCATCCCAGAATTCCACCGCACCCTTTGCGCGGAACTCAACCACACTGTCAGGTTTGGCATCCATTACCATGTAGATATCACGCGATCCCGCCTTCCTATGTAACGCGCGTACAACCTGGTCAACCCCGCGAACATCCTGGACAAAAGCCTTGCGAATTGCTTCCACCGCATTTTCATTTTTCCCAAAACGGCATTCAGGCTTAAATGCCAAGTTGACCTTCGCCGCCAGCTCAGGATCCTCCCGGCCCACACGGTCAGAAACAACAGGCAGCGCTCCTACGTTATAAACCTTCCCGCCAGCCTGCGCAAAAGCTGCCGCCTTCTCTATCGTCGGCCAGCGTACGGCTTCCATGTCAGTCAAAACCAGCGCCTGGTATGAAGCATTAGCCGCCTTGACGACGAGCCGTCCATTCTCAACTACAGCACGCGCCAGGGAATCGTTGTCTATAAACTCAAAGTTAATACCAGCAGCCATCAGGCGGCGACCAAGGTCAAACGCTGTGTTCTTCGCTCGATTGCCGTCCATATCTGCTTCGTAAGGGGCAACGGGATATACAACTGCCACATCTGCAACAAAATGACCCTGGCTCAACAGGTATGACAACCGATCGAAATAGCCCAGGAAAACATCCATGTGATTCCAGTATGGCATGCGGAAATGGTAACAGGGCGGAGCCCATTCCCAGTGCGATCCGTATGTTGCGTAGTACAGGCCATGAAGATTGAAGAGCGTACATCCGTAGAGGAAATTCTCGCGCGTGGCGAACATTATGCGCTCCGGCGTCGCACCCCAACCCAGGCTGTGATATCCCTCCAGCCAGACCCGTGGCCGCTGGTAAAGATTTGCTATCGAAGAAGAAACCTTCCCCTTGATAAGATCTGCATTCCCGCCCGGCGTATCATGACCAGGAGCCGAGTACCATCTTGTCACACGGAAATAATCACCAAACTCGTTCGGAGAAAGACCGCGCCCTCCGGAATCACAGGCAAAGATCATCCCGCGCGAAGCATGCCAGGAATATATCGGCTTGAAATACCTTTCCTCCATCAACGACATGCGCACATCAGCGTAATCCATTCTAACCTTGGGCGTGACGTTCCCCATGTCGCTCCACATCGCCGGCAGAACTTCTAAAAGCTCATAACCCTTGCGCTGGCGGAACTCCTCTGCGAAATCAGTATTCCATGCAAACTTACCAACCCCGATATGTAATTCATCGTTGAAGAAGTAATTAAGACCCTTTGCCGATTTGCCTGCATTGTGATCCTGGAACTGCTGGAAGAAACCCTTGATGACAGTGTCACCTGATCCCGACATGAGAGGATTCAACGATCCTTTTTGAGGGACTGCACGAAACATCCAAACTTCCCATTGTCCTTCGGGCGCAGTCCACGTTACTTTACCGTCTTTTATAAAGGGAGCCAGGTCCACGCCGCCACGCAGAATCTTTCCATCTATGACCGGATATGCCCGCACAGCAAACTGATTCTCTACACAATCAAATGTTCTTGTCTCTCCGCCTTTCACCCTGATTTGTGGTCCCTTTTCAAGCTGAATGGCATTCAATTCCGGCTTGGAATAAAAAAGATGGAAAAACAGATTTGACGCACCACGGGGCCAATCAAGAGTATAAGTACTCAGACCTATCCCCATGTTCAACTTCGAACATTCTTTCGAAACATTTGAATAAACCTTCCACCACTCCTCCGTGAAAATATCTGGTTCATCATTCTCAGTCAGCCAGCCCGGTGTATCATAATGAGAGTAATTCACCTGGACGCCGCTTATCCCTTTCTTGTGCAGTTCGTTCAGCTGCCACACCAGGCGATCTATATCCAGCTTATCTCCGGTCCACCACCAGAACGGAACCTCCCCGTAGCCGGCGGGCGGCGTCTTGAATCCCGGCAGAACATCAAGGCCGGCATCGCGTCTCGGCAAACCTGCGGCATAGTCAGGAGGCTGCATCCTTTTCACCGAATCGCTGAACTCAGTGTCAGCCGCTTTTACTGGAGACAGAAAAAAAAGAACCGACAATGCGAAAAAAACATGTGAAATAGATTTCAAATGCATTTTGTTCCTTTCGGGATTAGATTTTGGAAGATACCTGATATTCGGAATGCTGTCATTGCACAATATGACTTATTTATTACACAAAATGACAGGCAGTATTTTACATCGACCACACTTCGCTACGGCACACCACTTTTAACAGGTTCAAGAACGGCGCCGCAAATCAGGGCCTTCCCTTTTACAGGCGTCAGGGTAATCCGTATTGAGTCTGCACAGTCAAGATGTAATGAATATACATGCTCTGCAACTTTGAATACCCCACCAGCCTCCTTGAAAATATCGACCTGCTCTTTAGCCAGCTCACGAATATCACGCACACCGGCAGCCACCGAAACATTGAATACACGCTGACCCGCAGCTGTTGAAGATGGATCCAACATAATCAATCGCGCTTTATAATCTCCTGCCGGAACTTTCTCATGTGCCCCTTTTCGGGCAAGGATCGGTTGCAGAACCAGGGTTATGGACTTGTCGCTTTCTATACCAGACCTGCATACCTCTGCGTATACTTCCGGCATTCGGGCAGGAGCAAACACATTTTTGCCGGCATCAAGGACAAATGGATCAACATCGATCTCCTGTTCCCCAAGGCACTGCCACATGTCGTGATTTTCATCAAAATGGAAAGTAAACCTGCCGGCTGACTGGGCCAATGAATCATGCGAGGTAGGCGAGAACCTGTAACGCACAGGCTCCACGCCAAGAATCTGGCGGTGTCGGACATAATGAGACAACCAACGCGTATTTAAAGTAACAACCAGCCCCTGCTCGCCCCGGGTAATTCCACCCAACGAGCCGAATTCCGTAAACTTCCTGATAACCTGTTCAGGACTGCAATCCAGCATGGCTGTACGCGCACCGGATAGATCCCCCTTTTTCAATAATTGCTGTGACCGCTGATACCTGTCCTGGCACAGGAAAAATACCTTGATGAATTCTTCCAGTCCTCTGAAGTAGTTCAACCTATCCTTCTGTTCGCTGGAAAGTCCGGCCAAATCAACCCGGTCAATGACCTTTAATCTCTCCTTACAGCCGTCGACAACCTCCATGATATTGGTCAAGGGCCGGTCAATAAAGTAATCACTTGTCTCACGACCAAATTTCGGGGCACTGGTAATCCATTTCCACAGATACTCACCCATTGTTGCGCGCGCTACCTCACCGAACATGTGTCCCGCCATGTCATCACAAGTTAACCTTAAAGGCCTGTCTTTCGTGGCACTCCAGACCTGATCGGAAAGGCTGAGAAAAAAAAGGTCCAGTGGCCGGGTTGTCCAGTGAATGACGCCAAACCCGCACGCGTTCATGTCCGTTAATGTGGAATGGAGCTTTGGAAATGGTGTATAGGATCGACCGACATAATTGCCATCATCATGGTGCGCCCATGCAATCGGAATGACCGAACGCTTAGCTGCCACATCGGCAAACAATTGTCTTTGAGCCGCCACATCAAAAACGGATTTGTTATGCAAAACATCATAATCCAGGCCTATAAGCTTTACATGCCGTGGCATGAAGAAATCGCACGCAGGCAGGAACGTAAAATACCAGGTACCCGAACATATTCTTACCTGGCCATGCCCGATTTCCTTTAGAGCCTTATCAAACGCGCGGACAATTTTACTTATTGCAAACATGTTATGTGAACGCCAGTACCTGCCTGCATCGGCCCTTTTCCCAATCGCAGCTTCATACTCCTCCTGCCAGGCCTGCGGCATCTCATTAACCTTGAGATCCAGCCAGGGTGTGCCACCCGTCCTAAACCATGCAACAAGTTCCGTAATCTGAGGATAGGCCGCCATCAATGCTTCAACCTGCGCCTTGTAATACTTATAGCCATCCAGCGTATCGGGATTCGGCAGCCAGAATTTCCTATCCTGTACAGCGAACCGGGCACTTTCCGGCAGCGTCATGATCAGGTCCTGCGGATTGGCAGACACGGTATCCACATCCACCGCGAAGAAAACATTCATCGAACGTGTTCCCGCATACTGAAACACGCCCTGCATCAGCTTCTGCGCTGCCGCAGCTTTCTGTTCCTCCGGCACCATCCCGGCATCCGCCCCAAACACCGGATCATTGAACACTTCCCCGCCGAAAAGTCGCCGCACATCATTTACATGCATCGTCGACCAGTCACGTCCCCTGACTGTGGTACTCAGATAACCAACAGGCTTGGTCTTTCCGTTGAAAGTGAAGCTGACCATGGGATTATTGCCATAGGCATGAACCATTATTGCATTATAGCCCATTTTCTGGGATTGCAGCGTCCATGAATTCCACTGTTCAAGATTCCAAGTTGAACAGCCACTGAGAAAATTATGCCAGTTAAAGACCAGCCTGTCATGAACCAGCGGTACATCTGTCAGCCGCCATTCTCTGAATGAGAAATCCTTTTTACTTATGATCGACGGCGACGTATCGAACGAAAGGTAGAAGCCATACCCCAGTTGCTTCAACAAACCCAGAACTCCATACATTACGCCCAGCTCATCCGCACCTGCAACAAGTCCGATCTCGTTACCCCTGCTCTCCACAACGGTAACAACATATCCTTCTGGTCCTGGAGAATTCTTATCCCTAAGCAGACCTGCCAGCATGGGATTACCGGCAAGTCCGACCACAATATTCTTCTCGCCGTCGGCAATTGTTCCCTGAAGCGTAAACCTGTCGTTCGTATAAATATTCTTTAGATGTGAAAGAAGTTCATCGGCTGCCAATCTGACAAGAGGCAACGATCCTTCAGGCACAACAACAGCAATATCAGATGCATGAAGGGGAAAACCAGTTATGGAGAAAGCCATCAACAGCGCAGTACAATATTTTCTCAACATGTTCAACATTGTACCATAACCTTCTCAAAATTGGATTGGTTATGACAAATAGAATTTTGCGGTATCCGCCAGACGTGACCAAAGGTGCACAATGCCTGAAGGCCCTTGCCCGGACACAAAATCATTCGCAATCACAGCTCAGTGCAATTTTGAGACAAGTTCTAATAAGAATTTATCAACCGACGAATATCATCTTGTTTTCCGGCGTCCTGATCATGTCCGGACAATTGCCGCGGAACGAGTGTCTTACAACACTTCTTCGTGGCGGCAATGGGATCATAACCCTGTTTGTTGAAGAAAATGCCACCGAGTATGCATGATAATTTCTCCTCTATTTGCTGGTGCAAGGACTTATTTTGCGCCCGCATAAGTATTGAGCATCTTCATAAACTCACGCATACAGGATGCATAGTCGTGCCAGGTACGGGTGGTAACAAGGTTGCCGTCGACAACTGTCGGTTCGTCAACATACCTGGCGCCACCCTGTTCTGCATCAAGGGCACATTTTGCAACCGTAGTGACCTTTCGTCCGCGAATCACACCGGCAGCGCTGACAATTTCAATCCCATGGCACACCACAGCCACGGGTTTGTTGGCTTCAAAGAAATGCCTGGTGATACGCATCAGGTCCTTGTCATAACGAAGATACTCCGGAGCCCTGCCGCCGGAAACAAACATTCCCGCGTATTGAGCCGGATCCACATCCCGGAAAGCAACCTCGGCCTTGATGTGATATCCCGGCCGCTCCTCGGTAATGTCCCAGGGAAGGACACTGTTTGGCGGCACTTCGTGAAGCACCATGTGATAACGCCGCGCTTCCGGCCCTGCAACCACCACATTGAAGCCGTCTTCAGCAATCCGGAAGAAAGGATAGAGGGTATCCACAACTTCGGTCGCATCGCCAACGGGCATCAGGACTTTACCGCCCCTGGCTTTGTCCTCGACGGCAGTTGCAGAGGAAGACATCATGGCCAATGCGGTTGTTCCGCCAGCCAGCATTGCACACATTTCACGTCGACTTATGGGTTTCTGTTGGATAATCATTTCTCCTTCCTTTATCAGCTGCGCCATGGGCGTTTCCGCGCAGATGCTGCGGCAACAGCTTCACGCACAATTTTAACGTCCTCCTCGATCTCAAAATCATACATGCCGGCAAGGACAAAATCGGCTCCGTTCTGATAGACATAGTTAAAGGCGCTTGCCGGCGAGATCGTTCCAGCAGCCATTACTTTGAATGCAATCCAGGGCTTGGTAACGTCTTTCATTACATCCGCAGTTTCTACCGGGTCCTTGCACCAGTAACCTGGAATCTCTGCAAAAGCGCCCTTTAACTCATCAGGTTTCGGAGCAGTCGGATATTGATGGTGATGAAATGTCTTAACATAGAAATCCAACTCGATCTTATTCTGTTCGCAGAACTTTACCACATTCAGATCATGCCCTCCCATACCTGCCGGAACGTCATTCAACTTGATGGACTCAATAGTACGCAGGATCAAATCCTTGTTACCTGCGGCACAAATCTTGTCACCAGGGGCTCCGTGTATGTACATTGCCTCCACGCCATTCTCAAACAGTCTGCGTATTTTCTCCCTGTCTTCATCCGGTTTCTGGACGTTCGGGATTATTCCTACAATCCATTGCAGTTTACCACCGTGCTGGTCGCGATGCTTTCTAAGTATCGTCAAATATTCCTCGTCCGCCTGGGTCATGATTGTGTTAATACCGTGACTCTCGGCGATGGCCAGCGTTTCAAGTATCTTAGCCTCTGTGTTGTAATGCCTGTTGAGAGTCTTGACGAACATCATGTCACGCACATGGACATGGAATGTGAGCAGGTTGCTGCCCATGATAAGTCGGCTGATATTCAGCTTTCCGATCTTGCCCTGTGGACACCCACCTCCCGGAGAAGCTGCTGTAGATACCTGCGCCGGCTTTTCTTCTGCGCAAACGGCTTTTGCAGCACCAAGAGCCAGCGCTCCGCCAACTGAAGTTGAAAGCGAATGCATGATAAACTCACGCCTGTTGATTTGATTATTGCCGGTTTTCATATTGCCCCTCCGATCTTCATAACATTTGAGATATGCTCTAATCTGGCCATATCATCTCATTATCCGGCCGGGACCACAATGAGATCGGGCTTATTGTCTTATAAGATCCTTTGCAATTGCAAAGTTTGGCTGGTTACACCCTAAACTGAGTGCGGTATTCGCCGGGAGTCATACCATGAATACGCTTGAATGCCGCACTCATGTATTCCTGGTATTCAAAGCCGGCCCGCTCGGCAATGTCGACGAGGGTAAGATTGGTTTCCACCAGCAATTTCTTTACATGCTGAAATTTCACCCTGAGAATCTCCTGATACGGAGAATGACCAAGAAATTTTCGAAAACTTATTTCCAGCATGCGACGGCTTAGGCGTGCTGTCTGCATTACGTCATCGACACTGATTCCCTGGCAGGCATGCGCACGGATGAAACGAATAACTGCAGATACACGGCCGTCAGGGATCGCCAGCACGTCTGTGGATTGCCGCATGACAACCCCTATCGGCTGCACGACATGTCGCAATTGCCTCACCTTCCTGCCTGACATCATGCGATCCAGCAATGCTGCACATTCGTAGCCAATCTGTCGGGGATTGTTATCTATGCTGGATAGGGGTGGATTGGAAAATTCACACTCCATCTCATCGTTGTCCACCCCGATTACAGCCACCTCGTCAGGAACAGCAACACCAAAATGCCTGCAGGCTTCAAGAACCTGCTGTCCATAACCATCCCAGCCTGCCATTATCCCGGCAGGTTTTGAAAGACTCTGAATCCATTGAGTAAGCCTGGTTCGATCAAGGTTCCAGTGCCCTGCAGCACCCTTGGAACCTGAATTCAGGAAAACGGAACAGTGGCAACCAGTTGCGGAAATATATTGCTGAAAACAGTCGCGACGCAACCTCGACCAGCCGAAAAAATCATCACCGACAAAACCAAAATGTTTGAATCCGCGCTCCAACAGATGTTCGGATGCAATTCTCGAGATATTCTTATTGTCGGTTTCTACACAGGGAACAGAGGAAATGAGTCGCCTCGAACTCATATCTACCGCAGGTACCTTACACGCACGAATCACCCTGGCAATCTGTTCCGTTTCAATATGGGCTATAACCCCATCACATTTGCCCTGCCTGAGTTCCGGGGGAATCACCTGGCCACGCCGGTATTCGCCCTTGCAGATGATCCATGGTTGATGTTCCTGCATATAGGCCATGACACCGCGGAGCAATCGGCGCGTATAGTCGCTCGACGCCTCAACAAGCAATGCCACATTAGGACGTTTCCGCCTGATACGATTAACCATAACAATTGCTGACAATCACACCTGGATGTGCATGTTATTTATTCTTGCCACATAAGTCCTTTGACGTAGCCAGCGCTATAACCCGCCCCTCACTCCCGACAGCGCAGTAATAGTGATACACCACCCCATTATGCTTCACAACCCATGGCTTATGCGCGTACTGATTATCCCACGGCTCTGAGGACTCGACAAGATGTGGACCATCCCACTTCGTCCAGGTAACGAGATCGTATGAACACGCAAATGTGTCAAAAGCCTTGGGCTTCCAGAACGCACCGAAATAAAACATCACCCAAACATCATCAATCTTCACTATCTGCGGGTCACCGGAAATACCGCGCTGCTTGTCCTCTCCGTTCGCAACTACCGGTTCGGCTCCATAGCGCCGCCAGTGAATCATGTCTTTCGAAACAGCCATTCCGATCTTCTCATATCCGCTCTTGATCTTGCCGTTGTAATACATCACAAACGGAAATCCCAGCGACTGGGTCTCGTCATGAATTATCTGACTTTTATAAAGCGTTTCTTTTTCGAACGCCCTCACATCGGTTTGTGTTCGACTCAGTACAGGGTTTTCTGTAATGCGGGTCCACTCCCTGGCCTCACCTGGATTCAGAGTCCACGCCATTCCAATCGATAACGGGTCGGTTTCGTAGCCCTGCAGGGCGCCGCCCAGATAGGACATCCAGTATTTGCCGTCATATTTCCCAGGTTCATATGACCCGCCCCATTTGAAATCACACAGCGCCAGGCTTCCTGCCGCCTGCCACTTATCCCATCCGTCATCCGCAAACTTCAGGATTTTCCCCAGCGGCTTCCAGTTGAGCAGGTCTTCACTTTCTGCAATCTGAGTTTCATATCCAACCTTATTCATGCAGATGTAAACCATAAACCACTTGCCGCCATGGCGGAAAACATTGGGACAATCCACCAATTTCTTTTCTTCGCCGCGAACAACAACACCGTATTTGAAAGGCGTCTTTATTTCACCATAAATGGCTTTCATCTTGTCGGCAGGCACAATCTTTCCGCCCTCCCTGGCAGGAACCACGTCCCTCTTCTCTTCTGCCAACGAGAATGAAACCATCATTAGAAATACCGCCATCACGAATCTCTTCATTATTTGTCTCCTGATTATCCCTGGATACCTGGACCCACACAGGCAGGTATATACCGACAGGTAAGCCAAGTCAAATACCGGAAGAAAAAAGCGGGCCGACTCAGCGGCCCGCCTTTATCAAAAACTCAACTTCGCATTCTACGCCTTGCCCATGTCGGCAAGAATCTTCTTCAAACCTGCAAGAGAAAGCTGGGTGCATTCCATGGGCGACTTACCATCCGGATATGCTTCCTGCTCTATGACGAACCACTCGGTCCCGCCAACCGAATAACATGCCTCGATAACTGCCTTCCAGTTGACTGAGTCCTCCCCAAGTATCGCCTTCTTGCCAGCCTCGCCTTTTACAACTGTAGGCTTGAAGTGTGGAATCTTTGTACGGCCGGGATGTTTCTTGATCATCTCAACAGGATCCAGCCCCGCAGCCGCGGTCCAGCCGCAATCCTGCTGCAGAACAACATCCTGAGTTGTACGCTCAGCAAAAAGGTCCCAGTATGTCTTCTTGGTCTCGGCATCAACAGCCGCGATCTCTGTATGGTTGTGGTAACCACATGCCATGCCGAGCGGCTTAAGTGTTTCCATGGCCTTGTTCATTGTGTCGGCAAATTCTTTACTCTTTACAGGGTCCTTGAAAGCTCCGTCGCCCGGGACAATCAGGTACTTGCAGCCAATGGCCTGGTGAAATTCAACAGTCTTCTGGAGAGCGTCACCCTTCAATGACCCGGTTCCAATGTGTGTACCAGTGACCTTCAGGTTCAAATTATCAAGCCGTTTTTTAAGTTCAGCGGCCTTGCCGCTATACTTGTGATAGCCTGCAAATTCGACACCGGCAAATCCCATCTTTGAGACCTGTTCAAGAGCCACATCCATATCCTTGCCGCAATCTCCACGAACAGAATAAAGCTGCAGGGAAATCCCTATTTTCCTCTCACCTGCAGCATAAATATTTCCCGGCAACACGCAGGCCAGCGCACCGGCTGCAGCCGTTCTCAGCAGATCACGTCTCGTCCAACCGATTTGATTTGTAGACATATGACTTTCTCCAGGCTTATAAGTTAAAGTTACAGGCAATCGCTTTCAGACTGATACGGACACACGCCCGTGGTGTTGGCCGGAAAGAGCGGTTGCATAGTGGAACAGTACAAAATATTTTCTTTGAAAACAAGATCGTATGACCAGGATTTATCCTGTTAGACGACCTGAAGTCTATATCCCAATTATCTTTTCAGGTCATGGCAGCAATGATTTCTCTGAGAGAAATCCGCGCAAAGCCGGTAACGCGATCCGACATGCCATACGGCAGGATCAGCTGATCACCTCGCAAAAGCGCTCCACATGTATAGAGGACATTGGGCACGTAACCCTCCCTTTCGATCCCTTCGGGAAACATCAACGGTTCCTGCAATCGTCCGAGCACGACAGAAGGATCGGCACGATCAAGCAAGAAAGCGCCAAGACAATACCTTCTCATGGGCCCTACCCCGTGACTGAGAACCAGCCAACCTTCTTTCGTTTCGATAGGAGAACCACAATTCCCCATTTTCACAAACTCCCATGGATGAGCAGGCGAGAGTATGAGCTTGGCTTCGTACCAGAAATGAACGTTATCGGAGTTCATTAAAAAAATATTTTCTCCATCCTGACGGGAGAGCATGGCAAACCGGCCATCGATCCTGCGAGGGAAAAGAGCCATACCCTTGTTCTGCACCCCTGGCCCGTTTAATGTTGCGAACTTGAAATGCAGGAAGTCCTGCGTTTCAATAAGCTGCGGAAGCACATTACGCCCGTCATAAGCGGTGTAAGTTGCATAGTAGACAATTCCGCCATTTTCGTCCTGATGAGCCACCAGCCGCACGTCTTCAATACCATTGCTCTGGATCGGAATTGCCGGAAAAATAATACGCTCGGAAAGTTCCTGATCAGATCGGAATTGAACTTCGTAATTCGACTTAGCCATAAGCCAAATGCCGTGTGCAGTGGGGTCACTCTCTATAGACAGATCCGGCGCCGTACCGTTCAGTGTTCTTTTCAGGAGTTCTTTGAGTTCCGTAAGCGTAAAGGGATTAGACAGAGGGCCCAGCATGCGATCCGTCGATTCACAGGATAAGCCCATTTCTGCAAGCTTCCTCTGGAAAAGATCCTTTTGATAGGAAGGGTTTTCAATGATCTCCGGCTCAGCCAGGAAACGAGAGGGCTGATCCAGGAAGATGCTGTTGTGGACATCGATGATACCGCTGCGAAAAGCGATGGAGGATACGTGACCTTCTCCAGTGGAACGGAGACTTAACAAAAAGCGTAAAGCCCCCTTAGACAACCCCGATTGGTCAGGATGGGGAATAATGGACGGATTAAAAAGAGCTGCAGATTCTGCTGAGTATTCAAACATGAAGTAGGCGCCTATAAGGATTTTCCGCGATTCGGAAACATTACTTCCGGGCGGCAGAAAGCGTTCTACCTGGCAGAACCTAGCTGACAGTCTTTCGGTCAACCCCCTGTGGCGGGCAGCGAACGTCGCAAGGACTTCATCCAATACGTCCTGGACTTCTCCGTCTTCAAGCGCCATTACACGACTTATGATTTTTGTATAGTCTACGTCGGAATTAAATCCCAGGGGACGCAAAACAATCCGGCTCTGGTCCGGGGATAGTCGGATTTCAGTTCTATGTATATTAATGGATTTTGATAAAGACATAGCGTGTCAGGATGAATGCGGGTTTTGAAATGCGGCCAGCTCATTATGCATTTTCCGCATTTCCGCCAGGGAAAGCAGAAATGCCAGGGTGGATTCCGCTCCTTGATTCTGGTTCACGCGGTCCACATGGAGCCCGTCCCGGCAACCGCCGGTGTCGGGATCATAGAGGATGGAACCCAAATCGTTCCTTCCCAGGAACCATTCGAAAGCAGAGCGTGCCAGATCAAACCAATAATCGTCGGACGTGGCCCTGTAAGCTTCAAGACAGGCCGAAATCATAGCTTGAGCCTCAACGGGCTGCTGGTCATAAACGGCCCGTGTACCGCCGCGTTTATAGAATCCGTTGGAGCCGATTGGCCGGAAGTATCCCCCTTCGGCTGTCTGGATCTCGGCAAGCCAGCGCAGGGTCTTGAGTCCGGTATCAAAAACATCGGGACGCGAAGTCCAACGACCGCTTAGTATCAGAGCGTGGGACAGCTTGGCATTAATGTAGGTAACAGAATCTTCGAACCACGGCCATTCGGGGGTGGCACTACGGCTGTAAAGACCCATCAGCAAATCAGTCAGTTCCTCGCGGGCATGGTTCACAAGTCTATCCCCGTTCAATTTCCGCAAATATTCATGAACCCCTATTAATGCCAGCGCCCAGGCGCGGGGAGAACTGAACTGCACAACAGGTGAAAGCGCCTGGCTGAAAATCTGGCCCGCCAGAGTTTGAAATCCCGGATTTTGAGAACGCCCAACGCAGGTGCCAAGCGCCCACAGGGCTCGGCCACAGGCATCCTCAGAGACAGCCTCATCTTCCCAGGAACGGTCAAAGCACATGAAGTTCCGAAAGCGCTTCTGCTGTGGAATAAAAGCATAGTTAAGGAATGCCGCGTATGTGGATGCCACGCTACGAAGACGCTGAGATTCCCAGCCAAGCTCCTCAAGGAGTACCGTCAAAACCAGGGCACGGGCATTATCGTCGGTACAGTAGCCGGTGGCGAAATTCGGAACAGCCATGATAGCGTGCTGAAAAATGCCGGTAAAGTCCGTCATTCTGTACAGATGGTCCAGTTTCATTTCGGGAAGATCCGTCAATTGCTTGTCGAGCGTTTTCACGGTAAAAAGTTTTCGCGAGAGGCCGGCCTGCTCGTTTCGAGCATTTTCAAAAGATTGCATATAGGAACACGCCACATTGCCCCACACCATTTCACGACCTATTTTGTAAGCGTTCTTACGCATGGTGTTCCTGCGCGTTTCATCCCTCAACAGGCCTGCGACTTCCCGGGCTATGGAGTCCGGATCATTGAAAGGCACCAGAATTCCCCGTCCATCGGACAGAAGCTCCTGGGCATACCAGTAGGGCGTAGAGACAACCGCCTTGCCGGAACCAAAACAATAGGCCAGCGTCCCGGATACGATCTGGGCTTCGTTCAGGTAAGGGGTGATGTAAACATCGGCTGCTCCGATGAATTCTTTTAATTCATTCAACTCAACAAAACGGTTATAAAAAATCACATTCTTCTGAATGCCATTTTTCTTGGCAAGGAGTTCAAGACTCATACGGTAGGATTCACCCTGTTGCCGAACGAGGTGCGGATGGGTCGCCCCAAGAACTATGTAAACCACGTTCGGGAACTCCGCCACAATCTTCGGAAGAGCATTGAGTACAGCCTCAATCCCCTTACTGGGAGAAAGCAAGCCAAAGGTCAGAAGCACCTGTTTACCCTCTACACCAAAGAGGTCTTTATAAAAGCTGGGATCCACAAAGGACGTTTCCGGAATACCGTGGGGAATTATATCGATTTTGGCGGCGGGCGCCTTGTAAATATCTTTCAGAAACTCCTCAGCCTTCTGCGCCATGACCACGATTCGTGTGGACATTTGAATCAATTCCTTCATTACCCGTTTTTGATCAGCATTGGGCTCTTTCAGCACAGTATGAAGTGTAGTGACAATCGGCAGATCAACTTCGCGCAGGAGCGCCAGAAGATGCCCGCCTGCAGGTCCTCCATAAATACCATATTCATGCTGGACACAAAGAACATCTACATCATTGATTCTCAGGAATTCAGCGGCCCTTCTGTAGGAAGCCAGATTCTGCTCCTCAATTTCAAAACGCACCTCTTCGGGATAGTCATAGCCCTCCTCAACGTCGTTAACAGGTACGGCAAAACACTTCACCTTGGGAAATTGAGCTGCAACGGAAGAGCATAAATCAGTCGTAAAAGTGGCAATACCACAAAGACGTGGCAAGTAGTTTCCAATAAAAGCAATTTTTCGCATTTCAAAACGAGATTTCATTACACATCACAATGCATACTTAACGATCAGGCGAACCTAAACGATCAGGCGAACCTATATCAGTAGGATTATAATTATTGGGACTTATTTGTCCAGCACCGAGTATAGACAGCCTCACACACAAACAAGTACGTTGGAAGAGAATTGGCCTGCTGAGTTATCAGTGTAATGTTTATTATCCGTTTACCGCCGGGAGTTATTACAGAAAATAGGCAACACCCGTACTGTGGGGAAACTCTTCAGAGGTCACCGGAAGAATATTTAAATCTTGATAAATGTCTTTTTGCTATACATCAAACACGCGCAGAAGATACGTCTCCGATAACCACCGCATTGCTGGTCCCGACAACTGCCGTATCAAGCAACGGCATAATCCCTGAACGCAGTTACACATGCGCATCACTTCCCGGAATTCAACTGGGGCGTATTATGCAACGCGGGATACGGCCTGCCGGCTACAAGCATGGTCCCATCCGAAAAACCTTCCTGCCGCCCTGCCAGCCGCTTGATAAGCCTTCCTCGCCAGCATTCCAGAGTTACGCGACGCTCCACAATCTTGGACAGATCATGTTCCTCAAGCGGATCGCTTTCCAGATCGAAGAGGTATTCAGCACCATCAAGCGGACGCCAGATGTATTTGTAACGGCCATCTGTCAGCACATGGAACGCCTGTTCCTTGCTGTAACACGGCGCATGCTCAAAATGTAGCCATTCACGAATGACCCGGTTCTCGCCACGAAGCACCGGAACCAGGCTGACTCCATCCATAAGGGAGGGCCGCGCAACGTTCGCAAACTCAAGTAGCGTCGGCATTATGTCCTCAAGGCAGACAGACTGCATGATACGCAGCCCGGCCTTCAACCCAAGCCCGGGCGAACCGGCAATGATAAACGGAATATTGGCCGACCCCTCAAACGGCTCGCACTTACGGAAAAATCCATGATCACCAAGCATCTCGCCATGATCCGAACTTACAACAATCACCCACTCGCGGCCGGCTTTTTCACTGCGTGCCTTGAAATCTGAAATCAACCTGGTAATCTGTTCATCGATATGGTTGATCAGCCCGAAATACCCGGCCTGTGACGCACGCAACGTCTCACCTTCAAGCAGAACACGATGTCCCTGCTTGTCACCTTTTGTTGAAAGCTTATCCCATTCCACCCAGTCGCCATGCGCCGGATGCGGAAGCGCAGCATTCAGACATTCATCATAGTAACGCTTTGGGGGAAACAACGGCGGATGCGGAGCATAAAAAGAAGTCGTAAGGAAAAGTGGTTGTCCCAGAGAAGCATCAGCAATAATCTTCCTCGACTGGCTGACAATCCACGCGGTCGGATGTAATTCATCGGAAAGCGCCCATGGTTTTGCCGCCCACCCGTTACAATTCAATCCCAGCTCGTTAATGACTTTACTAATGCCCTCGCTGCGGCCAGTTGACTTCTTGAAATATTCATCAAAATCATCACCGTTAACATACGTGGAACCGAGAATCTGCTCCTGGTATCCACACGTCCCACTGGCCGGCACCTGGTGCATGTTCCGGCCAATAAGCACCGTTCTATAACCTGCTTCAGCCAGCATGCCAGGCAAAGTCGGCGTTGTAATCGGCTTGGCAGCATATCCAACCACACCACTGGTTTGCGGACTCAATCCAGTGAGTAGCGCAAAACGTGCAGGTATGCAGGAAGCTACTGGAGTATACGCCCTCCTGAAAAGCGCTCCTTCTTTTGCCAACCCGTCCATGTTGGGGGTGCGTACCACCGGATGCCCAAGCACGGAAAGGCAATCTCCACGCATCTGGTCC
>MHBM01000207.1:0-12278 GCA_001804885.1 Lentisphaerae bacterium RIFOXYA12_FULL_48_11 | reverse complement strand
AAATCGCGCCTGTTAATTCTTTTCATATCGCTTATCTCCACCAGTTCTTACATCACCGCAATTACACGAAACAAGCTATTCCCGTACTCCCGAAAAACATGCCAATATAAAAGCGGGTTGTGGCCGAATTTAGAGCATATCATGACTAATGTTGCGTTGCTTATGCTAAACAAATCGCCAGAAAGCAGCTCACTTTTCCGGATCAATTGCCGCGAAACCAGAATCACATGGAATCAACCCCTTTTCCTGATCCGGACGTGCTAGAAAAATACGACCGGACAGTTTCCTTTCAGGCAGTTTAATTCCGCGGGCCACAAGAAAACTTCCATCTGAAAATCCAGTAATTCCAAGAGAGCAATCGAATACATATTTCCCAATCAGTTTGAAATTCTCATCGGTCTTCAGGAGAACCTGCGGCTTTCCATAACAACCGAACCACCAGCGACCGCAGGAAAAGGTCGCCGTCTGAATGCCACGTGAAGTATAACCGCTGTTAATAACGTGTCTTTTGACAAACCTGAAGTCTGGATCATATTCATACACATGGTTTTCTTCGACACCGTCCGGCAACCCGCCGACAATTATAAAATTCCTGTCACGGTACGCCATCCCGCCGGCGCCATAAATCACTTCAGGGAGTTTATTCCTGGAAATTTCAGAAAGATCGTCGGCATTATAAACATAAACCCACGAATCAGCGGCCGTTCCGCCCGGGTCGTTGAATTTCCCAAGATTAACGGCAACATAGAGTTTTCCATCGCGATAACAAAGGTCGCCGTGATGACTCGCCACAGGTATTTGCTTCAGTACACGTCCATCGGCATCCGTTTTCACCAGCACATCGGTAAAAGACCAGAAGATCGAACCTTTCCCGTCAATACATATTCCCTGGAGATGTTTTGCATAACTTCCCTCACAGATAACAGTCTTGAAGATACCCGCCTGCTGTAAATCCAAATCTTCTATACGCAAATTCTCAGACTCACCCGCAAAAGAATGGACAGCCCCGTCTTTTCTCATCTGACGTATATTCTTAAACAACACATCTTTCACACCCGCCTTCACCATGACCGCATATTTTGCCCCCAGAGAGACCACGTTATTAACAACAATGTTTCGCAGATTGCCTCTCTCGTATCCGGTCCCGTAACCTGTATATATTTTCACACATGCTTCCCGGCTGGACGCGGCTTTTTCACATATATTCTCAATCAGGACATTGTAAACCTTCGGAGACGTCGCCAGGCATATCACTCCATGATGCTTCCCTGTTGTGTTTATATTCCTTATGACAATGTCATGAATATCGGCATCGGAGCCGCTTTTGAAATCCTTGCCCATTGCCTGCATGGACCATATGTATTTTGAATTTGCAGAAGCAACACTGGAATTCAGAGCAGTACATGCGACCGTATCATCGCTGGTTGTACCGGAAATATTTTCAACAAAACAGAAGGAACATCCGTTCCTGAAATCAATACCGTCCCCGTTTTTTACATTGGTGTTAAACACTATATCATGCAGATAGCCGTACTTGCAGCCCCATTCCTGGGATATTGCCCAGCAATGGGTCTTCTGCATGGTAAATCCGGAAATCTCATAATGCTGTACCCCGGCCATCAGTATACCAACCGTACGCCAGCCAAAGAAATCACCCACCCATTTTTCAACAACCCCCGTTTTGGGATTGGCCGCTGTATATGGATTGTCCGTACCTTCAATTATCGCCCCGTTAACTCCCGTTATCTTTATATTTTCAACCGGCTCAAGCGACAGACACGGGCCATTCGGTTCCTGCGGGTTCGGCTTGATTCCTGCACTTCTTATAATGTTGTCAAACGCCCCGTCACCCAGTTTCAATTTACATGCATTGATTTCAAGTTCCATGTTGGAGGGAAGGAGTATTGCCCTGTTTATTATCCAATCCTGGGAATCCAGAACAATTACAGCAAATATGTTCGAGGGTCGTGAAGAAGCAATAGCGGCTTCTATCGCCTCAGAATGCGTGCGCCCCTTGAGAAAATCCGCCGCCCTTATGCGGTTAACATCCGGATTTTTCTGGACATAGAGCCTTGCAAATTCTGCACCCGAAAGCCTCTCCATTGTTCCGCATTCCACGTCTTTAAACTGAGCGGCAAGAAGAGCCGGCTTTCCAATCAAGAACTCCAGACAAAGAAACGAAAACATCGTCATTGATAACATTGCTGATAAATTTCTTTTCATTTTTTTATTACAGAAAAAAGGCAACACCTGTACTCCCGAAAAACACGCCTAACCCCACAAGCACCAACCCGCAGAAAACAAATAATGCGCGATAGATCCACGGCGGGCAGATTCGCCTGCCTGACGCAACCGCAGCCGCAACAAGGCTGTACCATGCCAGATCCGAAAGGATGTGGCCAAGGTAAAAACTGACCAGTCCTGCCAAACCCAGCTTAAGCGCCGATGCCGCAAGCCCAAGGCCGATTGTCGCCCACCATAACGTCCAGTATGGATTCGAAACCGATGTGATGATTCCAGTCAGAACCGGTCCCCTAACAGCCATACGTTTATCCCCACAGTAACTCAGCGCTTTTTCCACGGCTGCCTTTGCCGTCAGGGCCATATGTATTCCCATGGCAATTAACAGCAAACCTCCAGCCAACCCGAGCACAGCCATGACTAGTGGAAGTGTAAGCCACCTGGCCAGACCTGCAACGATCGCAATAAGAAGGCTGATTTCGAGTATTGCATGCCCGAGCATGATCAATGGTCCCGCCCAGAAACCACGCTTCATGGTTTCGCTTATTGTGGCAGTAAGCACCGGCCCAGGCGACAACGCACCGGATAACGTGATAACAAAAGTACTCCAGAACAAGAAGAACAGCTGGCTTACCATATCACACAACCTGTTTCCTTATCTTAACAAACAAGTCTTTTCGATTTGCCATAACTCGTATACCTGTCACTTGGCACCACAGCTGAAAAGCTGCGGTGGCTTGACGGTTAACACGATCTTCTCGCCTTCTACCCCCATGTATCCGCCCCATCCGACTCGAATCGAAGTAACCTTTGAAAGATCCATTGATCCACTGGTTTTGCCAAACGGCTTAAACTGATTAAAAAGCGCATACGCACGGCTGGGACCCGGAACATTAAGGTAGCGCCCGATTCCGGTTATGTATTCCCCGCCATCCTTAGTACATATGAACACAAGCAGTTCTGCTGGTGTTTTCTGTCCAGTCGGGACGAAAGAATCCAGCATCAACCCAATGCTGTTCCTCAGATCAAGAGGTTCGGCATACTTGAATGCCATGAAAAGGAAAACATCTACCTGCCCTTTCTTCAGCGTCGCGTCCGCACACCATCCACGCTCGTTGTCACCAGACAGTTCTGACTGGACATGCTGGCCCTGTCCGACGGTCGGTTTCAATGCCGGGAGAGGTGAACATGTCATCTTCAGGTTCGATTCGACTTTTCCATTCAATTTTGCCGGCACACCAGTCTTATTTCCGCGGAAAAGCATTGCCCCATAGGGACCCAGCTTAACAGCCACTTTTGTTCCATCTGAAAGCTTCTTCATGGTTCCAACAACCGGATCCCACTGCTCTTCAACTCCTTCCCCACAGAAACGAATTTCTCCATTCCACTCTTCCGCGCCATCGTTGATTGCAAGAAAGACGTCATGCCCATCAATACGGCGATGCGTAATCTTCACCGGGGCTTTTGCATCAACGCAGGCCACATCACGTTCAAGCAGCGAATCTATCATCTGCGGTACAAGCCCAATCATACCCGCCGGAAGAAATATACCCAGCCCGCCTGCCTTATTGGTCATAATGCAAGGTGCATCACCCGCGCCAAAGAGTGTACTACCAATCGTCTGTACTCGTGCAGACGGAAGTTCTTTCTCGCTGTTTGAGGGTGTGGCACCAATTGCAACCACTATCCCTCCCTTGCGCCAGAATTTCTCCACATTTTCCCAGGCTTCAAGGGGCATTGTGTCAACAGCAGGCAGAACCAGCACTCTCCAGGACAGATCACCATATTTCAAAACATCCCCCTTTACCCTGGCATCACACAACGCCCTGCTGTCCACATAGGTAAAATCACGACTGGCCCCGTAGAGTGTTGCACTAACCCCATCAAAGATGTTCTCAACTCGACGGGCAGCCGCCTCGCTGGTCGCCCCATGAAAAGCCGGCACGAATTTAGGCCAGATACTTTCTATCGGATAGAGTACAGCGATATCCGCAACCTGATGTCCACCGGCCATCATGGTCGAGCAGCGCCCTATATGCAGGTTCAGCCGCCTCAACTGATCGTCAGTCAAATCCTTGAAAGCATAGTAACTGGTGAGCGTGTTGATACCGCCCCAGATCAGCCGGTTACATGTTCCCCTGATCTCATCCTCCGAGACGATGTATACAGGTCGCTTGTCATCTTCCTTCCGATAACGCTGGCTGTGATCTGAAACTTCACACATTGTGTACCTGCGCCCCTCAAGATCGGCAACGCTGCTGATCAACCTGGCAATGTGCCACGGCACATGCGAAGGAATACTCGTCAGGCAATCGATGCTCGGAGCATCAAGGCGCCGGACACAGCGGAAAAAATCACCGTAAAGCGGAACATGCCCAACCAGGCTCTCTTCCATCAAGAGGTGTCCGCCGGACGCAAGTCCATGTTTTCGACACCACGTCTGGATCTGGCCGAAGAAATTTTCTGAAACAAGATTACCCACCATGTTCCAGAATTCATAACGAATAAGAGCACCAACTGGACCAGCCTCCGCCACGAGCGCGGGTAACAGCGGTCGCAGGTCCCTGCCACAACGTTTCTTGAATTCCTGCTCTATTGTCAGCGACCACGGAAGGACACGGTATGGCATTGGGCGCATCCAGAGATTCATCAGGGACGGCTCGTCGGTGAATGTTGAAGTGAAATATTCCCCAAGATCCTTGCCCAGTTTTTCGGCGTAGCGATCATGCGTCACCTCCAGAAACCGGGCGGTTGGTTCGGGCGTAAGCAGATCAATGCATGGCTTCTTGTATGCCAGGCTGACCGCCGCATGGGTACCTTCATAGATCAAATCATCGGTCATTGCGACAACAAACCAGTCTCCGGCAGGCGCCTGCCACGTCAGATTTCCACCAGAAACCGACGATGCCAGATCCTTCATTCCGCCCAGAACAACAATACCATCACGTTTGGGAAGAGCTGCAGCCAGTACCAGCTTGCCGGGGGGTAAGGGAAGTGAAACAGTCCCGCCACAGACATTCGTCTCGGCAATCAGCAATCCTCGAGCAGCCCATTCGGGGTGGCCGCGCAGAGTCAGGTCGCGGGCACTGCCCGACGGATATCCGCATTCGTCATAAAGCCACATAGCCATGCCTGCCGCCTTCGCCATTTTCACCCCGCGCAGAAAAGCAGGCCATTTTGTTTCATCATCCACATATCCCTGGAAGGCAACATTACCTGCGAATCCACCGAAACCTCTTTCAGCCAGCCACAGCAACTGCTTATCCTGTGCATCTGGCTTTTCCTGCTGGGCATGGATAATCTTAAGGATGCGCGCTGACGGCGGCGGATCAGCAAAACGTTCAGCCAGCGGCCTGCCTTCCACGGGTAACGGCGTGATCACGCTGGGAGAAGGCACGTCTGCCGCCATGCATAGTGGAACAATTAATCCAGCCAGGGCTGCGATCCGACAACTAGTATTCATTTGTATTCCTTTCTCAGACTGGATTGGCACGAACGGTTCAGGTTTATTCCAGTTCCGCAGCCAAGCCGGCGAGCCACTCATCAATTTTTTCCGATGGTATCTCAAGCTTCCGCATCTGCATATCCGACTTTGGATATCCGCCTACTTCATCCTGTGAGTCAATAACCCGGCCTTTCCTCTCAACAAAATTCCGGATAATTCTGCGATCAACATCATCCCTGTCTTTCGGGCGTGCACCTGCATGCTGAACAATGAAATTAACCACTTCTCCGGATGGCAGCGCCCGCAGGCCTTCAGGCCAGACCGGTTTTGAATCAAGACGTTTAATCTCGCCTGAAACCAGCGGCGCAGGAGCGCCATCAACACGGAATGCAATATTGTCTTCGAGATACGAATCACCCTTCCTTGACACAAGCGCAAGATCCTTTTTCGTACTGGCGCCATGAATCAGGACATTACCAACAACGCTGACCCGGCAATTGGTTGGCGAGAACTTTGCACCGCTCCATTCCTGTTCCGAAAAATTCATCTGGATTGCCACGGAACCTGGATCGTAAATGACATTGTTTACGATCACTCCCGTGGTGTGCGCCTTGAAATAGGGATTCCGCTGAACATTGTGCGCATAAAGATTTCCTATTATCGCAATATCCTGACAGCAATCATGAATCAAGGATCCCTTTGAGTGTTCGCCCTTGGCATGGGATGACTTGCTCAACCCCTCTGCAATGATACAGTTGCTGAATGTGATCCTGTGCGCCGTTGACTGCGGTCCTTCAAGTCTGGGGCCCGATGCGCTCAGGTTCTCATCAACCGCCCAGCTGAGCGAGCAATGATCAACAACAACATTATAAGCATTGCTTCCAGCAGCACACAGCCCGTCAGGTTCCCATCCACTACGTTTAGATGTGCCCGCATCGCCAGGCCGTATACGAATGTGCTGAATAATGGCGTCATGCGCCTGGACGGAGAATGACCCACGGATCAGCGTAATACCAGGCGACGGCGCAGTCTGTCCGGCAACGGTCACAAAAGGCTCGGTAACCTTAAGCGATGATTTCTTGAGATCTATCACCCCTCCCACCTCAAAAACAACTGTCCGTGGCCCCTTTATCTCAAGCGCAGCCCGCAAAGATCCCGGACCGGAAACATCCAGGTTTGTTACGCGGACAATCTGACCACCACTGCCGCCTCCGGTAACGGCAAAGCCATGTGCGCCAACCTTCCTTGTAAAAGAATCAGCGGCCATAAGCTGCACAGAAAGAGAGAGAAGCAGAATACAAACGGGAAGAAGATTTCCACGCACATCAACCTCTTTTCCAGAAGAATTTCAACCGGCCCCAGGTAAGACACGAAACCGGGATTGTAAACACAGGACAGATCAATGAATGATTCAGCGATAGTGTTATTTCCAAAGCCCTGTGTTCGCTTCTTGCTGGGAGTTTTCTATCAGAAACGCTGGCGATGTCAACGCCCAAGCAAAAAGGAACGAAGAGACTGCGGCTTAGCCCGCAGTCTCTTCTGTAGCGTACGCTCTCGTCAGCGCATTACTCTGAACAAGTCACGGCGAAATCGCTTACGCTTCTTCGACCACCTTCATCCCCATTGCTTCCGCCAGCGCATATACCGGATCTTTAAGATCACCATAACATGTCACCCGGTGCCAGCCCCACTGATCCCATGAAGTGAAGAGCTTCTCAATGTCACCCAGCGGCTCTCCTGAAAGCTTTGTACGGCATGCACGGTCATCAGGGTCGTTCGCGACCACCCTGCTCCTGTGCATGAGGATCTCCTTCTTCCCCTGGTCCGCTTCAAGAGTTGTCGTAAGGTAACCTACAGGCAGAATCGAACGCACAGCCGCACCCTGTCGGTCCTCGGAGTGAGTCATGATCTGGAACGGATTGGTTTCACCCTTTGGTCCGAATGCCCGATTGGACGCCACGCAGTGTGCGTAAACGATGTGCCCCTTCGAGGTGTCGATTATCGGATCAGAGATGTAACCCGGCCGTCCCTGGGTAAGCGCATTGACCGTTACCATTGTTGCAGTTGAACGGACATCACACTCACAGGCGCCAACCAGTCCCTCGTTGACAAGCTCGTGGAACCCCAGGCACGGATAGGCATGAATATGCCCGCCGTAGAAACCGCCGAGACAATTTATGGTTATGGCATTCGCGCCGTGTTTCTTTAGAACCGCCTTCATCCCGAGATACATGGCGGCAGAAGTCTCAAGCGTCTCACGGCTGACATCCACAATAGCCGAAGCAGTTTTCTGCCAGCGGTCGGCAATGGCCTTTGATTCATCCTTGTCTGCAGCCGCCCATGCATCATTGATCTCAGAGAAGCCCAGGTTTACAAGCGGTATACCGAGCACAGTACTGTCCGGTTTCGGTTCATTGCTACGGACCGCCAGGATCTTTGATTCCTTCATGCGCTTGATACACTCGTCTGCTGAAAGACATTTCAGACTGTCAGGCTTACAGGTCAAATCGCCCGGTTTTGGCGTTTTATCTTTGCGCACCTTCGCCGTGGCTGCCACGAAATCAGAAACCGAACCGCCTTTCTTTACCAGGCCGAAACATTTCACAGCGTCAACAAGATCCTCTATCCGTGAAGACGCAACAAATCCGACATTGGGAACCTGCTTTCTGATGAAACCCGCTGTGTAAACCAAAAAGCCGCCACTTCCCCCGAACTGGAAGTCGGCATAGAGGACCGGCTTGCTTGACGTAGCTATTGTCTGGACCACCTTGTTCCAGCAGTTCATCTGGTACACAAGGTAGCCATCAATATTCTTTAACTTGTCATCATCAAGTATCTTCTTTGCATCAGCCTCACCTTTTGCGAGCGAAGAAACAAACTCAAATTCCGGGCAACTCTTTTCCAGTTCCGAGTTGATCCTATTCATCACGGGACCGAAATCAAAACCCGTGTTTGGCCAGTCCGGCCGTTCCTGTTTCTCTCCATGCAGGGAATATATGACATGAATTTTCGTCCTTCCTGTTTGCTCGGCCGCAAACAGACTTCTTGCCGGAAATGCAACGCCGGCAGCTCCAACACATGCAGCGCATCCGGACAGAAACCTACGCCTGCTCAAACCACATCCTGCACATCCCGTAACGATTACACTCTTGTTCATACCGCCTCCTTTTCAAGTTTCATTAGCGATACTAGTAACATTACCGATACCTACGTTAAGTGTCAACAATTGAAATCAATTATTTTACCAGGCATTACCGGCAGCGTAATTGACTCCCGGGAATCATATTGAGAAATGCGGAAACAATGACAACTCGACGAACCAACAGAAGTCCTCTCAGAACCGAGTCATAACCTGTCTCAGGGCAATGAGAACGATTGATAAAGAAGCGGCAAAGCCTCACGTAACGCGGCTTCGTTCTCGCCGGCATCGCCGCGATCGTATATCGAGAAATTTGATGTTTCAGATGTTAACTGAAATTTGAACAGCCCCTTATCGTCGACTGAAATCTTGCACGGCTTGAGAAGATTCGGCAGTTCTTTATCCGTGAGACTGACATCGGAAGCTGGAATAATTTTGAAAGCCCCATCCGCGCGGCGTACCAGGCGACGGTTGGCCACCCTCAGCCACACACACGTCTCCCAAACATTGTGCGATTTACGATACATGCTTTCGAGCTCACTCGCAGACCAATCCTCTTCAACGGCCCGCAGAAAATCCAGGCGCTTACTTTTCTCAAATGCATACACAAGATAGGAACGCAGTCGCGGGTTCATTTTTTCTACAAAATGCAGGTTTGGCAATTTCCAGAAACAGTTGTGCGGCCCGTAAGCAAATGGACCATCCTTGGTGGCACAAGGATAGATGGCAATCGGCAACGACGACCTCAACAGGCAAACTACAGAATGCGGATCGAGCGCAATATTCCATTCTTGAAACTCTGGCGACGAAGCTCCTGCGCACAGATGAATCAAACCCACCTTGGTCTTCATCAGTTCCGGCTCACGGTTATACGCAACAGCAACAGCCCGCGCCGATCCAAAGATAAGAATATCGACCTTCTCCTGTGATTCCCGCAGCGTCTTTAAAATCAGATCTATGCCCATTTGTTGAGAAGCAGGCACGTCGCGCATGACATCTTCAGGCGATTTCATCGCACTGAACGGCCCTACCGCAAACGGGACGCTCCGCCCAAACAGGTAATTGAGCTGAATAACCGGAATAAAACCTGGATCACGCGGCCCTCTGTTATCCCGCAACTGTGGATCAGCATGATCACTCACAGGTTTGCGAAACGCCTCTGTACAGTCAAGAATCACGGCCCTCAAGTCGACTTCAGGTAATGCATAGGCAGCGATAATATCCATGTTGTCGCCACAGTCCTGGTGCGGGTGGTAGAGATCAGTAACATTGATGACAGGTTTACGGCTGATTACATCTGCACCAACAGCAATGATACAATACGAAAGAAAGCCTATCACCGCGAATACAGCTTTGACTTGGTATCGCATGGACTCACTTTATACAAACATCAAACACATTGGCAAGACAACGGCAGAAGGATTTATCCACACACCCAGAAACACAACACCCGATAGCCAGCTCGCTTCCTGGCCGAAACAATACATTATGGAAATTCAAAGCTCGTTCCGGTATGTGCATCCATGAAAATCTCCGGAAAAGCTTTCCTCAATTCAGCAATCTCACGTTTTCCCGTACAATGACAGGGCGCCAGAACTTGCGTGTGATCCAAGCGAATGATTTCCCGCAGTTCTTGTTCAACAAACTTAATATGTTCGCCATCGGCTGATTCCATATGCATACCGCCAATAATTGCATAAACAGGCTTTTTCAGGTTTTTCCGTATAAAGGACAGTATATTGATCACACCGCGATGGCCACACCCCATTACAATGACAAGTCCTTTACCAGTCTCGATAGCCATTGAATTGTCATCCAGTATAAAATCTCTTTCCAGGTGACCATTAACCTGGACACGGGCCTGGGGAGGAATGGTTTCCTTATCGTTCAACATGGGAACTTCACCTGTAAGCCATATCCCTTCGTCAACCTTGGAAAGATTCTTTTGGAAATCAAAAATTACCCTGTATTTATTTTTCAATTCTTTTTCTGTAAAAGGAATACCTACAGGAAACATTCTTCCCAAAACCTTCCTTCCAAACACATCCGGATGAGCAACTATTTCCACGGGATGTCCTATGGCAGCCAATACTTGATCCAGTCCACCGGTATGATCGCGATGGCCATGCGATAAAAAGACCTTACTGACCTTTGAAAGATCCTTTTTCAGAACCACCGCATTGCGAACACAGGTACCAGACATCCCCGTATCATAGAGATAATCACTGCCATTCTTCTCAATCAACAAAGAGAAACCATTCTCCGCTTTGAGTCCTGGCACATTCCCATCGTTATTCTCAACCAAAATGGTCAGTTTTGTCCCAGCATGACTCATAGATATCGTTAACAACATTGAAAAAAGGGTTATCATCATTTTATTCATAAACACTCAACATCCTCCGAAACCTGACTACGTCTGCATCACTTTGCCAGTAACGGGATTACCAGATTCCACGTATTAGATGCGGCGCGGAAACCGCCGGGACCGTCGGCAGTAGCCGCAAAAAGAAATGCCGGCTTTCCATCCTGGAATAGCAACTGTGGCCGCTCCAGCGATCCCTGTGTCGTCTCTTTTCCGTCACTCCAGCGCACGGTGCGGGAATATGCCTTGGGTTCTTTCGGCAGGGTCCAGGAAAGACCGTCGGAAGACAGCGCATGTATGCCCGCATGTTTCTCCCCCGTTATGCCGCCGGTCATATCCTTGGCAATCATTTCAAAGCCATTACCGACCTCCCATATGAACGGATCCTCGACAAAGTTACCACCCTCCAGTTTCAGTATGGGCTCATCCGAGATGCGTTCGTAAGGTCCCTCAAATGTCGTTGCACGCGTAACGCCCAGCCGCAGGCCCTGCGGTGTGTTGGACCGGTACACCAGCAGTACGCTCCCATCTTTTCTTACGCAGGCCGCCGGATTGGTCACAACCTTTCCATCCCACTTGCCCGGACGCGGCTCCAGTATCGGCCTATCCCTGCGTTGCCATGGCCCGCGCACCGACCGCGATGTCGCCAGCCCGATCCTGATGTTGTCATAGGACCGGCCAAGTTTTGCCTTTCCCGATTTCAGCTCATCAACTCCCGGCGCATCGCCTGTATATGTGCTGCCTATATAATATAGAAGAAAAGTATCGCCGGATTTGTGAATCGTCGGATTATGCGTCATCCGCCCATCCCAGAACTGTTCACCCCTGACAGGCAGAACTACTTCCTCAAACTTGTAAGGTCCCTCTGGCTTCTCGGACGACGCCCTGACTACCTCCGAGTAAAACACATATCCTTCAAAGAACGGATACTTCTTCGGCCACCGTGATGAGAACATATGATACTTGCCATCTTCACCCTTGATTACCGATCCGCACCACACCCAGTATTCTTCCATCTTGAAGCCGCCATCCACAGGCGCGGGCAGCAGCCGATCCTCAAAGCCGCCCCCAAATAAGCCCGAAGCGCTGAC
>MHBM01000206.1 GCA_001804885.1 Lentisphaerae bacterium RIFOXYA12_FULL_48_11 | reverse complement strand
AACTTGCAAAACGCGCCCCAGCTGGAATAATTCTTTCAGGAGGTCCGTCAAGCGTCTTCGAAAAAAACGCGCCTCTCTGCGATCCTGACATTTACAAAATGGGAATACCCATACTGGGCATATGCTATGGGATGCAAATGACCGGCATGATCCTGGGTGGAACAGTCAAGCCAGGTAAAGCGAGGGAGTACGGAAGCGCTGGCATTACTATCGTCGAGCACCAGCCCCTTTTCAAGGGATTACCATCCAACCTAAATGTCTGGATGAGTCATGGCGACCAGGTGGAAAAGTTGCCGCCAGGGTTCAAGGTCATGGCAACAACGGATACATGTCCAAATGCCGCAATGGGAAATGACGAAAAGAAGATTTACGGACTTCAATTTCATCCCGAAGTGGTGCACACACCTCAGGGCACTCAGATATTAAAGCATTTCCTTTTTGATGTGTGTGGTTGCGCAGGAGACTGGGAAATGGCCCAGTTCATCAAGGAAAGCATTGACTCCATAAGGAAAACTGTGGGGACAGACCATGTAGTCTGCGGATTGAGTGGCGGGGTCGACTCTTCCGTAGTGGCAGTCCTGCTTTACAAAGCTATAGGAGAGCAGCTCCATTGTATTTTCGTTGATAACGGCGTTTTGCGTTTCGATGAAGCGAAACAGGTAGAGGAAACATTCGGCAAGGCTTTCAAAATGAATCTTCACGTCTGCCATTCGGAAAATCTGTTTTTAAGCAAACTCAGGGGAGCCACCGATCCGGAAGAGAAAAGGAAAATAATCGGCAAAACGTTCATCGATGTTTTTGCCTCTGAGGCACGAAGACTTGGCGATATAAAATATCTTGCTCAGGGAACCCTGTATCCCGATGTTATCGAAAGTTTCTCGCCTATCGGTGGCCCATCGGCGACAATTAAAAGTCACCATAATGTGGGCGGCTTGCCGGACGACCTGCACTTCAAGCTCATCGAACCTGTACGCGAACTTTTCAAAGATGAAGTAAGGGAACTTGGTCGCCAACTCGGCGTACCAAACCACATAATTGACAGGCAGCCATTCCCAGGGCCAGGACTGGCAGTACGCATTCTCGGGGAAGTCACTGCCGAAAGAGTAGAACTCCTGCAGAAAGCTGATTTAAGAGTACAGGAAGAGATATCAGCCCTTCCGAACAAGAACGATATCTGGCAGTCTTTTGCCGTTCTTCTACCTGTCCAGAGCGTAGGCGTCATGGGTGACAGTCGAACTTACGAGAATGTTGTTGCCCTGCGAGTAGTCGAAAGCAGGGATGGAATGACAGCTGACTGGTTCCGCCTGCCTTACGATGTGCTCGGAAAAATATCCAACCGAATTATTAATGAAGTGCGTGGAATAAACCGAGTTGTTTACGACATAAGCTCCAAGCCACCAGCGACAATTGAGTGGGAATAAAAATACAATCCCTGTGTATTCCGGTTTTCCAGATTGACAAATTCACCCCTTACTCCATAATGGACGGCAAATATCAGCTTTTCTAACATCAAATCAGAGGAGCAGTCACATGAAGCCTAAAATTCTGTCAGTCATGGCGGTTCTTTTCCTGGCATTATCAGTAAACTCATTCGCAATCGATAGAGATGCCAAATTTATTGATTCAATTGGCGCTTATGGAATGTCCTACAAGGATGGTCAACTGCTAGGGCTCCAAGTGTGGGGAGAGACCGCTCTAGGCAAGATCAATAAAGACTGGGCCCTCCTTGTTGGCGTTGGAGCCGGCACTGACTCTCCTGATGACTCCGGTGATACGGATTTTATAGATGGGCTTGCTGGAATTAAATACTATCTCTCCGATCTCACAAGTCTGGCTCTGGTAGGAAGTTACATGGGATATGACTCGGATTCAGATATGGATATTACAGCGGCCTCCCTCATTGGAAAACATCGCTTCATTGACGCTTCAGAGGGGATCTCTCCGTTTTGTTCAGCAAGTGCTTCATATCGCGCAATCGACAACGGTGATGATAATGATTCTGAAATCGTGGGGTCCGTAGGTCTCGGATGTGAATTCATGCTGACAGAAGATCTGTCAATAGTACTTGAAGGTTCCTATGTTAGAGGGGAATCCCTGAATTCAGATGGTTTTGAACTGAAAGACGCCATTGTGGCTGCCATTTATCTGACCGGCTACTGGGATTGATTTGCGTAATTATGCGTTTTGTAGCCGATAAGCAAAACAAGATTAAGTGCTGATGCCGTGAATCGGAAATAGTGTTGATTTTATACGAGCTATAGTGACATCGATCTCGGCGTCTACTGTTCCCCTGCGACCTGCATCTGAAAGCAAGACACGATCCCTCAGCCCCCCTGCCCAATCGGTATTTTCAAGCATTATGCCACCCATGCCGATACTCATTTCTTCAGTCTGATCTCCGCACAAAACACTCCAAGCAAGCGCCCAGGCCCTCACCGTGTTATCCACATTGTAGCCACCACCACCAGTCGCAAGAATAGGTTTACCAATATTCATGACCAAGCCTATGATTTCAGCATAAACATTGTTGGTCAAATTGAGATGAGCCAAAGGATCTCCTGCCAAGGCATCCATTCCCAGCTCCATGATTACAACATCAGGATCATAGCTTCTTATTAACGGCAAGGCTGCTTCACGAAAAGACTTGAGGTATGCCCCATCATATGTTCCGACCGGTAGTGGAATATTAACGCTGTACCCTCGTCCATCACCCTCACCTATCTCATTTTCAAAACCAGTGCCAGGAAACAATGTCTTACCGCTTTCATGCAGAGAAACCGTCATTACATCTTTTCGCCAGTAGAATGCAGACTGTACTCCATCACAGTGATGAACATCAAGATCGACAAAGACCACCCGTTTACCTGCATTAGCTAAAGTCATAGCTGCCAGGACTACGTCATTTATATAGCAGAAACCGGCAGCGTAGTTCGAACCAGCATGGTGGTATCCACCGGAAGGATTAAATGCCATTTTAGCCTCGCCGGAAAGAATCATCCTTGCCCCGGTTATTGAAGCACCTGCAGCAATTGAAGCGTAATCATACATTCCATAAAAGACAGGACAATCTGGAGTCCCAAGCCCCATAGCCAAACCCTCAGCATCCAAATCCCCCCTGCCTGTCATTTCCAGGGCATCAAGATATTTCCGCGCATGAAAAACTTCCAATTCCTCGCGGGTTGCCCGGACAGACGATTTCTCACATCGGTCCGGACCAGTCAAAAACCCCATAGACATGACAGTCTTTCTGACCAACCCGGCACGCCTGGTATTAAAAGGGCATTCAGCAGGGTAATTGTATTGTTCGAATTCAGGCGAATAAAGAAATACAACCTTAGATGACATTAATTTCCTCTCTAACAGAAATAACAAGGCCCCAACAGCATAACTGCTGTTGGGGCCACCTGTAAAGACTGCAGGCAAATAAATGCGATTATATCAAACCGTTTCAGGCGCTTTCGGACTTGAGAGCCTCATCGCCACAACAGCCATAATCAGACAAGCAACACCGGCAGGTACAAACGCCCACATCCATGCCTTTGCATCACCCATGACCCCACCAAGGATCGGACCAACAAGACCGCCCACGCCATAGGACATAAACACCCATGGATAGTTTGTTCCCACATTCTTGTTTCCAAAATAGTCTGCCGTAGCGGCAGGAAATAACGCAAAATTGCCGCCAAAATTGAACCCTATAACGGCTGCAGCAAGATAAAGCCCCCATTCCTGACCACCAATGAAATAAAAAGCTATCATCATAATACCCTGTAGAGCCGTCATACTTACAATGGCATTCTTCCGACCAATTTTATCAGAAAGAGTCCCCCATATGATGCGACCGAAACCATTCATCAACGCATAGAACAATCCCATGGCCGTACCGGCAATGATATTAGCCTTATCAGGTGTAAATCCTGTTGCCGTAAGAGCATCCTTGCCGAAAAGTTGAATAACCCCAATAACCATCAATCCCGCAGTCGACCCCATAAGAAAAGTCAGAAAAAGAATCGAGAACTGGGAAGTACGCGCCATCTGTCGCACCGTAAAATCAACCCCGCCAGTGCTAGCTGCAGTCGATCCAACAGGTGGATTCCAACCCTCAGGCTTCCAGCCTTCCGGAGGATTCACCATCGCCATGGCTCCAATCGCCACAAGAAAGGCAAAAAGAATCCCATAGAGAATAAAGACCTGACTAACAGTCCACCCCATCCCATAAAGGCCATTCCACCCTGGAGAAAGATTGACAGGACCGAACTTGAAACCACTTGTCAACTTGATCCAGATCAAAGCCCCAAACCCGAAACCTGCAACTGCAAGTCCGGTAATAAATCCCTTCTTGTCTGGAAACCATTTTACAAGCGCAGCAATGGGACAAACATAGGCAAGACCGATACCGGCACCACCCAGAACACCCACTCCGAGCAGAATCCCCCAGAAATTGTTACCAGCAAGTCCAGCCATAACATAGCCTACTCCAAGCACGATTCCACCAGTCATCGCAACAATTTTCGGGCCAACCTTCTTCTGCCATTTACCTGCAATCAGAGCCATTACAACAGCAAATGTTACTAATCCTACTGAGAATATTATCTGTGTTTCCGTCTTGGTAAACTTGAAAGGATCAGCGGTAAGTTTCGAGGTAAATGCAGACCATGCATACATTGCGCCCAAACAAAGCTGGACAAGAACGCCACCAACCACCACCAACCACCTGTTGATTACTTTTCCTTCTGACATCTTGAAAACTCCTTTATTTTGTCAAGAAAACAGATGCGCACGCCGACATCGAGCCAGCGTGCGCATCTTGTTATCTATACAGACTATACACAGCCCGTTATTGCTTTCCTTTTATCAGATCCTCGACAACGTGAGGATCCGCAAGAGTGGTTGTATCACCTATCTGATCCACCTGATTCTCAGCAATCTTGCGTAGAATACGGCGCATGATCTTGCCGGAACGCGTCTTCGGAAGGGCCGGCGCGAACTGGATTTTATCAGGAACCGCAATGGCTCCTATCTCCTTACGCACATGATTGGCAAGCTCCTTCTTGAGCTCATCACTCGGATGCGCGCCATCAACCAGGGTAACAAAGGCATACAGCGACTGTCCCTTGATATCATGCGGCATTGGTGCAACTGCAGCTTCCGCCACCTTGTTATGACTCACAAGAGCGCTCTCAACCTCAGCAGTACCAATACGGTGACCCGACACATTGACAACGTCATCAACGCGACCCATCAGCCAGTAATCGCCATCCTTGTCAACACGGCAACCATCACCGGTGAAGTACAGGTCCTTGAACATGAGGAAGTATGTATCTATGAATCTCTGATGGTCTCCCCACATGGTTCGCATCATTCCAGGCCATGGCTTTTTGATACAAAGTTTACCACCTTCATTCCTATTACACTCCGTACCATCATCGCGCAGCACCACCGGCTCTACCCCAAAAAATGGCCTGTTAGCACTGCCAGGCTTTAACGTATGAGCACCAGGAAGGGGGGTTATCAGAACGCCACCAGTTTCCGTCTGCCACCATGTATCAACGATGGGACACTTTTTATTGCCGATCATTTCATAGTACCACATCCAGGCTTCAGGATTGATGGGCTCACCCACGCTACCAAGAACCCTGAGAGAATCCAGATTGTACTTCTTGGGCCACTGATCACCCAATCTGATCAACGCTCTGATAGCTGTGGGCGCTGTATAAAACACCGTAGCCTTGAATTTCTCGACTATCTGCCAGAATCGGCCGGCATCAGGATATGTAGGAACGCCTTCAAACATTACACTTGTTGCGCCATTTGCAAGCGGCCCGTAGACAATATAACTATGACCAGTAACCCAGCCGATATCAGCCGTACACCAGTAGACGTCATCTTCATGCACGTCAAAGATATACTTATGCGTAAGAGCCGTATGCAGCAAATAGCCAGCTGTTGAATGTACAACACCTTTGGGTTTACCGGTTGATCCTGATGTATAAAGAATGAAAAGATAATCTTCCGCATTCATTTTCTCAGGCGCACAATCAGCACTGGCGCTCGCCATGACATCATGATACCAGACATCCCTGCCACCCTGCATGTTGCAAGGCTCTTCATTGCGCTTAAACACAACGACCTTCTCGATCGAGGGAGACTTTTTCAGAGCTTCGTCGGAAATCTGCTTCAAACCAATATGTTTGCCTGCGCGTAAAGACACGTTTGCAGTAACCAGTATCTTGCACTCCGAGTCGTTGATCCTGTCTGCCAGCGAATCCGCACTGAACCCGCCAAACACGATTGAATGAACAGCGCCTATACGCGTACATGCCAGCATCACTACAGGAAGCTCAAGAATCATCGGCATGTATATGCAAACCCGGTCACCCTTCTTGACGCCCATGGATTTCAATACATTAGCAAACTTACACACTTCGCGATGAAGTTCCTCATATGTAATTTTCTTAACATCATTCTCGGGTTCACCCTGCCAGATAATAGCAGTTTTTTTGGCCGTCGGTGTACCGAGATGTCTATCAAGACAGTTGACAGAAACATTCAGTTCGCCATCCTCAAACCATGTGTGTTTCAGAACCTTTTTTTCTACCTGCCACGAATATTTCCTTGTAACTGTTGGCTTCTTGAACCAAGCAAGGGTATTCGCCTGCTCCAACCAGAACTTGTCGGGATTACTCACAGACAAGTCATACATTTCCTGGTACTGCTTCGCATTTAAATGTGCCCTAGCTACAACTTCCTGCGAAGGCGGGAAGGTTCTTTCCTCGGTCATCAAGGAATCAGTTGATATTGCTTTCTTCTCTTCAGCCATTACTATCTCCTTTAATTATTTAAAAACTTACCACACAGCTTCGTTCCTGCCAAAAAAACAACGTTGTAACTTTACATACAATGTATGATCTCCGCAAGTAAAGAAAACTCAAAATTGATATTATAATTTAAAAAGCGACACAACAAACCGGACCTATTCGATTCTTACTATCCGGGCCGCATCGTCGCGCTGAACTGCCCGCAAATAGGACACCGCCGGCAATCCAAAAAGCATTCCGTAATAAACATGATCACATGGAACACCAAATAGAGGTTTCAACTCAGGCAGACTTTCAAGAAGCATCTTCAGCATACCCCACCAGACGGTGCCAAGCCCTGCGCTCTGAGCTAAAAGCTCAAAATAAGCCAAAGCCAGTGTTACATCCTCATTCGGACACACGGCATCAGGTGATGCAGATATAATCAACGCGTGCGGCGCATTTCGAAACAGGATATCCCGCCCTTGATCCTTGTATGCCGGCACGGCATTCATCAAATACGACAATCGATCAGGAATCCGGCCCGCCTCAATTGCAACCTGAAGTTCCGCAAGAACCTTCTCCCTGACCCTATGAATGACTGCCTTGTTGTCAATAATCCTGAATGTCAGCTTACGGCTGTTCACACCGCTCGGCGCATTTGCAAGCGAATGTAACAGCTTGCGGATCAACTCAATATCAACATTTTCATCCTTGTACTGGCGGACACTCCGGCGCCCCCGGACGAGACGCATCATTGATTCCAGACGGGGAAGCTTTTCGTAAGATATTGCCATACTGTCATATGGATTCTTTCCGAAAATCGAAACTGCCGCAGTCGGGCAGACAGCAAGACAGTGCTGACACTGAATACAGTACATTTCCTTGTCCTCTGGAATAAAGGGCAGATCATTGCCTTTCTGTTCAATAATCCGAGAAGGGCAATCATCTACACACTTCCGGCAACGCGTACAGAGCTCATCATCAACCGAGAAATCGAGAATCATCACTCCCCTCCTTTATGCAGAAACATTAATTTGGTCAGAATAAATCAGATATCACTACTGTCCGGTTTAAAAATGGCTGATCTTAAGTTCAGCCTTATATAATCGATGTAAT
>MHBM01000205.1:32181-36284 GCA_001804885.1 Lentisphaerae bacterium RIFOXYA12_FULL_48_11 | reverse complement strand
GTTCGCAAGTAACACTCTCTCCATCAAGGGTAACTGCAGATGTATTCCCGGCCGAGGCAGGAAACATCTGCTCTGCTCCAATCAAAATATCTGTGGTCTTTGTAGTGAACGAACTCGCTGTCCCGTAAGATGTTCCCGCCGAGTTTGTGGCATAAGCCCGCACATAATAAGAGGTGTTGGGAGCAAGCCCGGTAATCACGCTGGTAAAAGCGCCGGCGCCCGTCCCATCCGAAGTTTTACTGTCGCTCACAGTGGGAGTTGGCGATGTGCTCCAGCACACACCCCGTGCAGATACCGCCCCGCCTCCGTCACTCGTAACCGACCCGCCCCCCGAAGCTGTTCCCGTTGTAACATCTGCAACCGCCAAAGTAGTGACAGTTGGTGCAGATGCGCTTGTGCTGAAACTCACCTGCGACCCGTAGGCTGTACCCACAGAGTTAACAGCGTAAGCACGAACATAATAGGTAACCCCCGGAGATAGTCCCGTAATCTGGCTCACAAAACTCCCTGTCCCCGAACCATCTGCAGTTTTAGACCCCGAAGTGGTAGGATTTTGATCTGTCCCCCAGCAGACACCTTTAGAGGAGACAGCAGCTCCCCCGTCGCCCGTTACATTACCCCCGCTCTTTGCAGATGTTGGTGTAACATCGCTCACAGAGGTTGTTGTCACAGATGGAGCACTCTTTACAGGCTCTCCTTCCGGCTTAGTTTTTGTGCAACCCGCCGCCAATACAAACAGCATCAGCACAACTAACAAAGACTTATTAATTTTTGCAGACATAGCTTAAAGTTTATGGTTTTGGAAATCTGCACTAAATATACAAAAAAATAACCTTGGCAAGATTGGTGCCCTTCGTTTTGCATTTTAAATAATATTGAGTAAATTTGCTCAGTATATTGAGTAAAATATGTATTTATGTTTGAACGACCTTATTTAAAGTCTATTAAATCAAGAATTGAAGAGCCAAGAAAGTTTATTCAAGTAATTCTTGGACCCCGCCAGGTAGGAAAAACTACAATGGTAACCCAACTCATATCACAACTATCTACACTCAATCTGTATCAATCTGCAGATGCAGTTACGGCTACAAACTCTGTGTGGCTGACGCAGGTATGGGAGAGCGCCCGGCTACGCATAAAAACAACCGGAGCCACAGAACTCCTGCTAATTATTGACGAGATTCAAAAAATTGACAACTGGAGCGAAATTATTAAACAACAATGGGATAAAGACACACTTGAGAGCATCAACATTAAAGTAATTTTACTCGGCTCTTCCCGCTTACTTATTCAAAAAGGGTTATCCGAGTCGCTTGCCGGACGCTTTGAGACTCTATATCTCGGACATTGGTCCTACCCCGAAATGCAGCAGGCATTCGGATGGAGTGCACAACAATATATCTACTTTGGAGGATACCCGGGATCTGCAACTCTTATTAATGATGAAGAGCGATGGAAAAACTACATCAAAGACTCCCTCATTGAGACAAGCATCTCAAAAGATATTCTGATGCTTACCAGAGTTGACAAGCCCTCTCTGCTAAAACGACTCTTTGAAGTGGGATGCCAATACTCCGGGCAGATTCTCTCCTACACAAAGATAATAGGCCAACTTCAAGATGCCGGCAACACCACCACCTTAGCTAACTACCTAAAACTCCTATCAGATAGCGGTCTCCTGGGAGGTTTAGAAAAATTTGCCGGAGATATAATCCGCAAACGCGGCTCAAGCCCTAAATTTCAAGTATATAACAACTCACTGATAACATCTCAAAGCAACACCGCATACCAGGAAGCAACAGCCAACACGCAACTGTGGGGACGCCTCACCGAATCCTCTGTTGGAGCACATCTCATTAACCACTCCATCTCCCAAAGGTACAACCTATACTACTGGCGCGAAGGTAATTACGAAGCAGATTTCATTCTGGAAAATGGCAACAAGATAATTGCCCTCGAGGTCAAAAGCGGCCTTAAAGCAAAAAATGCCGGTATGAGTGTTTTTGCAGATAAATTTCATCCCGACAAACTACTCCTAATTGGAACAGGAGGAGTCCCATACGACGAATTTCTAAAAATAAATCCCAAAGAGCTGTTTTAGATAGATAGATTTTGTGGCAAACTATCTTAGCCCGGCAAAGCAGAACCGATATTAAGAATTAAGTTATTCACGTACTGGTTAAAAAATCTGTTATATATAAGTGCTGCACCCCATCTACAGACTCTTTCCAGAACTCATCCATCGTAACCACATACTTGGGATACTGGTCTTTTATAGCAAGCAGAGGAGAGAACTCTCTATCTACAGTTTGCGGGTTATCCAGTTTGTATGCAACCTGCACATATATTTTTTCTCCGCGTTTTTCTGCAACAAAATCTATCTCCCTATTACCTAGTTTTCCAATATAAACCTGAAACCCTCTCCTTTTAAGCTCTAGAAATACTATATTTTCCAATATCCCCGAAATCATACGATCTCTGTAGCCCATAGTCGAATAGACAAGCGAAACATCGCTTACAAAGAATTTCTCCTGAGTCTTAAGAATCTCCCTGCCTTTAATATCATAGCGAGGAACCCGCCAGAGGACAAATGCACCTTCCAAAGCGTGTAGATAGTTGTATATAGTGTTTATGTCTACCTTCCTTTGCTGGCTCTTAAAAAAATCGGCGATACTCTTACCCGAAAAGGTGTTACCAATGTTATCAAAAGTATATCTGATAACCCTCTCCAGTAACTCTACATCCCTGATATTGTACCTCTGCACGGTATCCCGTAAAATCACAGACGAATAGATATCTCTGACTACTTTATAGGCAGAATCTCGGTCGTAATCAGCGGTGTGAATTATAGGAAACCCTCCTAAGCGCAGATAATCTGCAAAAGAACCGGCATCCCTATTCTCTTTTGCAGATGAGTTTTGCCTAAAATCAAGAAACTCACTGTAAGAGAGAGTGTAAATAGGAATTTCTACATAACGCCCGGCAAGAAAAGTGGCCAGTTCAGAGGAGAGCAGATGAGAATTGGAACCAGTCAGATAAATATCTACATTAAAATCTACCATAAAAGAGTTTATCGCCTTTTCCCAACCTGCCACCTCCTGAATTTCGTCAAGTAGAAGGTAATACTTTTGAGGATTTACTATTTTTTTGCAGATATAATCATACAATTGAGACGCCGAGGTATACTCCGAATAGGCAAAGCTTTCAAAATTAATCGAAATAATCTGCTCATCCTTTATGCCGGAACTCTGTAAATCTACCTTTAGTAAACGCAAAACCGTCGATTTCCCGGATCGCCTTATTCCGGTAACAATCTTTATAAGAGGCTTATCAATAAAACTTCTTAGCTGTTCTGTATAATTAGGTCTTGGAATCATATTTTTGGGTTATATCCACAAATATAATAAATTATTTCAAATTAATAGGATTATAACCACAAAATATTTAAGCCCCACGACCCTTTGCAAGGTGCTCACTTTGGATCAACAACAGGAGCCGTATACCGTTTTTTTTGTTTCACCGGTGATGTTTATAATACAAATTACAATAACTAAATTGCGTTCTATATCATACCGGTGTTCAACTTTTATATCAAATTTGAATTCTTGTTTTTCCGGTAAACTCCCTTCGTTAAAGGCTTAATTTAAAAAATCATTATAATGGTCTGCTCCGCAGGTGTGTTTACCGCTGCGCGGATTTCAACTGTTAGTGTTTTGTGTAAGTATTTGTAATACAACATATTAATTTTTACGATTCCCTCAATTGCCAAAATCGTTATTTTCAAATACTTATAAATCAGATTGTTTCACATAACACTGCCAGTTCAATATTTTATCACCCCTACTTTCCCATCCATAGAGGTAACCAGAATGGTGCGGTTGCCGATTGGGCGGATGTAGTTGATGAGGGCGATGGAGAATCGGTATGTCCAGGCTACGGTGCCGTCGGCGGCGTTTAGGACAAATATGTTACCCTTGTCGGTTGGGACAAATACCAGATCATCTGCAGTGGTAATTGGTGATGGCCCTATTTCATAGCCGTAGCCGGTGTGGCTGGCCCACAGCAGAACAGGCTTGCCGGCCGGGGTTGGGGCAGCGGCCGGG
>MHBM01000205.1:18784-32014 GCA_001804885.1 Lentisphaerae bacterium RIFOXYA12_FULL_48_11 | reverse complement strand
TGTTTCTGGTTCTTCTTCAAAAGTCTCTCTGGCTAGCCGGATAACGCTTGATCAGCTGGATTCTGTTATCAAGGCGGCGCTGGTTGAGTCCAACTATCAGAAACAGGAGAGCGCTTTTCTTAAAATATCTGAATCGATGGATATTTTGGATATACCTGAAGCGCTGGCTATTCTGGCAAAGAGGTCAGAACATCAGTTGAGATACGGTCTTTTCAATCGTCTACTGGCACGATGGGCCGAGCACGATCCGTCGCGTGCTTTGTCATATGTGATGTCGATGCCGGCATCAAGCCGGCGAAGCCAGTCCATTCAGACTGTAATTGGTTCGTGGGCGCAGGTGGACCTTGCTTCTGCAACCGAATGGGTTAAAAAGATGCCTGCCGGTCAGGCGAGGAATCAGGCGATTGGATTAATTGTGAGTAAAATTGCGGAGGCGGATCCTCGCAAGGCTTTTATATTTGCCGATACTTGGCAGAGCAGTCCGGGCCGTCAGGACTTATATCAGACAATTTTCCGGCAATGGGCTTCGAAGGATCCGGCTGCAGCCGCAGCTGAGGCAAGCAAGTCGACCTTTCGCCGCACCTACATTTTTTCGCATATAGCATCTCAGTGGGTGGAGAAAGATCCTGATGCCGCAATTGCCTGGGCGAAAAGTTTGCCGGAAGGAAGCAAAAAAAGAGAGGCGATGGAGGGTGTGGTGCGGGGCCTGGCTGTCATTAATCCATTGGAAGCCAGGGACTTTGCGCTCTCCCTGCCTCAGGGAGATATGCGTAACCGAACTCTTGCGAGTATTGCTTCGCAGCTTGCTTATTCTGATCTGTCCGCTGCGGTTGCCTGGATCAGGGAACTGCCTGAAGGACCGGCCCGGCAGTCGGCGTTTGAAAATATAAGTTATGAGTGGGCTCGTAATTGTCCACAGGAAGCGGCCAGTTATGCGTTAACCATGTCTCCGGGTTATCGGCAGAATAACATGATCAGCTATGCTGTCAGTGAAATGGCAGCAGTTGATCGGACTGCTGCACTTGCCTGGGCGGAAACCCTGCCGCAGGGCCAGGTTCGTAACCAGGTTATGGAACAGGTGGTTTCCGTGTGGGCTGGTGCTGATCCTCTGGCTGCTGCCCAGTTTGCAATGCGGCAGCAGTCAGGCAAGTCCCAGAATAATATGATTAGTTCCGTTTGTCGGCAATGGGCCTCTTCCGATTCTGCTGCTGCACTGGCCTGGGCACAGACTCTTCCTGCAGGAAATGGGCGTAATTCAGCCCTGCAGAGTGTTGTTTCAGAGTGGGGTAATTCCGATCCCAAAGCCGCGGCAGCATATGCGATGATATTGCCCGCCGTGGTAAGGAACCAGACTGTTAGTTCTCTTGTAGGTCAATGGGCCAATTCCGACCTTGATGGAGCAGTGGCCTGGGTCAAGCAGCTGGACCCAGGACCGCTCCAGCGTGATACTGCCAGGAATATCATATACCGCCTTACAAGTACTGATATTAAGGCGGCCATAGAGTTCATGGAATCTTTTTCATCCCCGCAACTTCAGAATGAAATGATATCCAATATTGCTTCGCAGTGGTCTCATACTGATTTAAATGGTGCAATTGCGTGGATTCAGAAACTTCCGGAAGGGCGGGGCAAGGCCAGTGCAATTTCAAGTCTTAGTTATAGATGGGCGGAAACAGACCCCAAAGGTGCGGCAGTCTATGCCATGAATATGCCTGAAGGAAACAGTCGTAACAGTTTTATCAATACTATTGCAGGTCAATGGGGGTCTGTTGAGCCATCTGCGGCTATTGTCTGGGCAACCGGACTGCCGGAAGGCAGCAGTCGTCATTCTGCCATTTCCAGTATCTTGTCTTCCTGGGCACGTTATTCGCCCGATGAAGCGGCTACGTATGCAGCAGAACTGCCACAAGGGGAGGTCCAGAACCGTGCGATTCCTGCCGTGGTATCGAGTTGGGCACATACTGATCCCCAGGCTGCTGCAAACTGGGTGAGTACTTTTCCGGAAGGACAGGTGCGTGATTCCGCCGTACAGAATTTAATCTCTTCGTGGGCTCATAATGACCCGGACAGTGCCGGAGCATGGATCAAGACTTTTCCTGCCGGCCGGCAGCGGGACAGCGCGATCGGAAGTTTTGTGGGCAGTATTTCGTATTCTGATCCGGTTTCTGCAATCGCCTGGGTTGAGGGGATAGGCGATGACAATATGCGGAACAGCCGCATGGAGAATGTTGCACGCAGCTGGTTGGAGAGCGATGACAGGTCGGCACGAAACTGGATTGAAAGATCTTCACTGCCCGATGATGCGAAGAAACGTTTATTGAATCGCAGGCAGTGAGCCTTTGTTTGTCTCTTAATTGAAGCAGGTTGATATGAGAAGAACTTTATTAAGTATGGCCGTATTTTTGATGCTATTGATTTGCAGTAATGCCCAGGAGCGTCCAGCCAGACGTCCAGGTCGGGTTATTCCTGAAGGTGTTCGTGCTGTTCGTGATGTTGAATATGTGTCTGGTGGCGGACGCTCCCAGTCGCTGGATCTTTACTTGCCGGAAAAGAGTGGTCAAAAAATGCCGTTGATAATCTGGATTCACGGTGGTGCATGGAAGGCCGGTGATAAGGCCAATTGTCAGGCGTTGCCATTGGTTGAAAAAGGTTATGCGGTGGCGAGCCTGAATTACCGCCTGAGCCAGCAGGCGATATTTCCAGCGCAGATTGAAGACTGCAAGGCTGCCATCCGCTGGTTGCGTGCACATGCAGAAGACTACAATCTTGATGCCGGCCGTTTCGGTGTCTGGGGTTCTTCCGCCGGTGGCCATCTGGTAGCCCTGCTGGGAACCAGTGGAGATGTGAAAGAACTGGAGGGAAAGCTGGGTAATGCTGAGATGTCCAGCAAGGTACAGGCTGTCTGCGACTGGTTTGGACCGACCGATCTCACGCAGATGGAAGCACATGCCCTGACGCCGGGTAAGCCATTCAACCACGATTCTCCGGATTCGCCCGAATCCAAGCTGATTGGAGGCGCCGTTCAGGAAAACAGGGACAAGGCCCTCGCAGCGAGTCCATTGACATACGTCACTCCTGATGATCCGCCATTTCTTATAATGCATGGTGATAAAGACCCATTGGTTCCGTACCATCAAAGCGAAATATTCGAAACGGCATTGAAGAAAGCCGGGGTGGAGGCAGTACTGCATACGATCGAGGGGGCTGGCCATGGCTTTGGCGGGCCTGAGATAATGATGATGGTACAGAAATTCTTTGACAGGCATTTGAAATGCCTGGACAGTAAATGAATGTGTTAAGAAAAATCTGGCTGGCTGGACCATATGTTGCGGTCGGTGTCGGCCTGCTGGTCCTGAAGAATGCCTGGATAACTCTGATCGGATTTCACGGCATTATGCTGGCTGCCCTTTGGTTCCACAGGCGACAATGGAACGTTGAAACGTTGTGGCGCGGGGTACGTCTTTTGTGGCTACCGGTAATCTTAATTTCTGTTCTTGCCCTGGGGTATGGGTTGGTACAGCTTGCCGGAGCGTTTCCGGGATATGGACAGCATTTGAGAAGAATGTTGAATGGAATCGGCCTTGCGGGTGCCGGAATGATGGTATTTGCGGTTTATTTCTGTCTCGCCAATCCTGTTGTCGAAGAAGCTTTCTGGAGGGGTCTCTTTTTTGAAGAGAACAAACGACTGGTCGTTGCGGACCTCGCTTACGGGGGATTCCATTTCCTGTTGTTCGTGCCCTTCATGTTTGTTCATTATGCACTTATTGCCGCTGTGTCCCTTGTGGTGATGGGGTATATTTGGAGAAGAATGGCGTACCATCAGAAGGGGCTGGCCCTGCCTCTTGCATGGCACGCACTGGGCAATTCGGCAGAAATTCTGGCGGTTGCCTGCATCCTGAAGGGGTAAGGATTTGGAAACGGGTATTCTTTCAGTTCCTGTAATGACTATTTTTCGGCCCCGCACGACTTCCTTACGACAAGCGGGGCATCAAGCAGGATTTGCTGCGGAGGCATGTTAGGATCCTTCAGTCGCTGGAGCATTACATGAACAGCGGTTGTTCCGATGTCCCGGCAAGGTTGATGGATTGTGGTTAGCGGCGGAGACAGCAATGTTGCGTATTTTACGTCGTCAAAGCTGACGAGCCGTACATCGGCAGGCACCTTGATTTCCAGAAATGAGAACGTGCGGATCAGGGTGGCTGCAGTGATGTCGTTGGCGCATATCAGTGCGTCAACCCGCTTTGATCCGGTGCCACGTATCAGGGTTTGGACAAATTTTTCGTCTGCCGGATCACCATATGCAGTCCAGCTTTCTTCCGGTATTGTACCGGTACGTGCCAGAGCTTCCCTGATTCCGGCGATGCGAAGTTCAACTGTTGGTGCTGAGCCGGGTCGTGCCAGGAATCGGATTCGCTTTGCTCCAAGTTTCAGGAGGTGCGATGCCGCACGAAAGCCTGCGGCAAAATTGTCGATTCCAACCATGTCAAAGGGACTTCGTTCCGGGAATTGACACAAATCACGGTCAAGTAGAACAACAGGGATGTGATTTTGAATCAATGTTTCCGTGATGTGCCGGTTGATTTCCTCCCGGCCGGATGTCAGTTCCAGCGGTTCGAAGAAAACCCCAGCCACTTTGCGTTGTACATATTGCCGACACAGTTCTTCTGCTCTGCGACTGCGGGTTTCCAGGTCCTGATCGGAAGAATCACCCCAGAGTATTCCGAACCCTTCCGCCTGTGCGCAGCGCGATATTTCTGTGCAGATCGGGTTAAATATTTCCGTGGTGCCAAGGCCGGGGATGAGAAGACCAAAAGTCCCGGTATGGGGAATTGCTCCATGACGAAGGTAAGTTCCTGAGCCGGGGCGACGTTCCAGGAAACCGGCTGACTGTAAATCGCGAAGTGCACGGCTCGCTGTGGGGCGTGAAACTCCAAATTTTCGGACCAGCTGTGCTTCGCTGGGTATACGCTGGTTGGCAGTGTAACGACCCAGCATAATCTCATGCCTGAGCGTTTCAAATATCTGGCGATGCTTTGGCAATCCCTCTAAATCCACGTTAAAGGATTCAGCTTCCGGGTTTTTTTCGTTCTTTTTCATATTTTCCCTGACACCTTTTAACTCGAAGCTGACATTACAACTATTGTTACCATTGGCAAGAAACAAGTATACAAGTAATCTATCTGGTTATAAATTGTCAATATAGTCTCTAAATGCATGAAAGGAGATGCCGTTATGAAGAGTCAAGAGGTGAGTCGCAGGAGTATGCTTGGGTTGCTGGCTGCTGCACCTGCAGCCTTTGCTGTAATGTCAAAAGGTGTTGTTGCTGCGGATTCAGATGCCCGACCGATTATAGGCAAGGTTTTGATGCCGATCGGTGATGCTACTGAGGCCATGGATACTCTTTATCCATTCTTCAGAATGGCTGAAGACGGCTTTAAGGTCGTCGTTTCCGGGCCGGAATCTCGGCTTTACAACATGGTGATACACGAAGTCCCTCCTAATCCGAATGTGCCATGGGATATCACTGAAGAAAGACCAGGTTATCATATCAAATCCGAAATTGCTTTCCGTGATGTTGATCCCGCGGAATACGCTGGCTTGTTTGTGTCCGGTGGCCGGGCTCCCGAGTATATCAGGTATGACAAGGATTTAATGCGTATTACAAAGCACTTCTTTGAAGCGAACAAACCTGTGGGTGTGGTGTGTCATGGTGTTGAGATCGTAAGTGCTGCCGGGGTTATCAAGGGGCGGACAATGACGACAGTCTCAAAATGCGCGCTGGATGCCGAACAGGGCGGTGCAAAATATGTTGATAAGTCGGTAGTGACGGACGGCAATCTTGTCTCCTGCCGGACCTGGCACGATTATGCGCCATTCTTTCATGATTTCATGAAGATGCTTAATGCATCTGTTAAGAAGTAGAAACAACAAGGTAATTAATTATGATGCAAACAAGACGTCATTTTATGCAGCAAGTTGCAGGTACAACAGTTCTTGCCGCATTTCCTTTTATGGCCGGAGCAGCACCTGATGATATCAGCCTGGGGTTCAGCCTTTATGGCATGAAAACTTTGTCTCTCGATAAGGCTCTGAAGACCTGTGCGGAGACTGGTTTCCGTAATGTTGAATTGACGCTTAATCCCGGTTATCCTACGGAACCGAAGCTGTTGTCTGCCGATGCCCGAAAAGCGCTTCGCGACAACATGGCATCGCTGAAGCTTGAAATGTCGGGACTGATGCTCAACCTGAGCCTGACAGTCGATGATCAAGTTCACGCAAAAAATCTGGATACACTGAAGGAGGCGGCTCAGTTTGGGAGCGATTTGTTATCTCCATCACGACCCCTCATAGAGACTGTTCTTGGAGGGAAACCGTTGGAATGGGATTCTGTGAAGGATCGCATGGCGGAGCGCTTGAAAGAGTGGGCAGCCGTTGCTGAAAAGGCTGAGGTTCTTCTGGCTGTAAAAGCGCATGTGGGCAGTGCGGTGAATACGCCGGAGCGATTAATGTGGCTGTTGCAGAAGGTGGATAGCAGAGCGGTCAAGGTGGCTTACGACTACAGCCATTTCAAATTGCAGGGGATTGGTCTCGATGAAAGTATGAAGCTTCTATTACCGCATACGCGGTTTATTCACGTTAAAGATGCCGCAGGTGATGCGAAGAAATTCCAATTCCTGCTTCCAGGTGATGGTGACACTGATTATTCCGCATATTTCGGGCTTCTAAAGAAATATGGATACAAGGGCCCTGTTGTTGTAGAAGTGAGCGGACAGGTATTCAATAAGCCGGGCTACGATCCGGTTGTTGCGGCACGGAAATGTTATTCGATTCTCAATGCCGCACTGGCGAAGGCGTAAATTTTGAAGAGCTACATGTTTGTTTTGAAATCAACCCGCAGAGCTTCGTTTAGAATTTTAAATACGATCCTGTGATAATTTTTAATGTTGATGGTAAGCTTAATCTGCGAATCCTCCTGGACCGTACAAGTGTCGAGGTTTTTGCAAACAAGGGGCAGGCCGATTTATCGAAAGTTTTCTTTGTCAACCCGGACGACAGATAGTCATGTATCAGTGTTGCGGGTGGTTCGGCAAAGATTACACGTCTGGTTATCCGGGAGTTGTGGTCTATCTGGCCGCAGCCAAAGTGATCAGCCATGGATGTGGTTTTACCACGTGGCTAGGCTGTAAGGTGCAGAGGGGTTATTGAGTTGCAGGCGGATGCGACCAAGGAAATGTCGAATAACCCAGTAAATGTGCCTTATTTTCTTTGTTTGTTTGAAATCATCACCACAAGCTGTAATATCAGGAATTATTACAACTAGATATATTAACATTACGATATCGTTCGAAATGTAATATAGTTCATGCAAATGAACAACAAAGTCAAATCGGGTAGTGGAGTCAAATTGTTGTCTTTCGGCGAGGTGTTATGGGACATCATAGAAGATCGTGCCCATATCGGCGGAGCGGCGTTTAACCTTGCGGCGCACGTAAAACGATGCGGGCTTGAATCTTACCTGATTACATCCGTGGGTATGGATGATTTGGGACACGGAATTTTAAAGGAAATAGACCGGTTGAAAGTAAGCCGGAAATATGTACAGACTGACAGTAAGCATTCCACAGGTACGGTCACTGTTAAACTGTCGGCAACGGGTCAGCCTTCTTACACTATACATACAGATGTAGCCTGGGACTTCATCGATGTGCGCAACAGTGTTGTTTCGGATCTTGCTTCCGAGAATTTTGCTGTCATCTGTTTCGGGACCTTGGTTCAAAGGGGGAAAACCTCACGAAAAAGTCTTCTAAATGTTTTGGAGTCGATGAAAAATGTTCCGGCCTTTTACGACGTGAATCTCCGTCAAAGTTATTATTCCCGTGAATTGATTGCCGGCGGTTTGAAACGGGCGACGGTTCTGAAGCTGAATGACGGTGAAGTTGCTGTACTTTCCGATCTTCTTTACGGTCGCAGGATGAGGGAAGCTGAGTTTGTGCAAACGCTGCAGGGCGAGTATCCTGTGAAAGTGGTGTTGATAACAATGGGTGACAAAGGGTGCATTGTTGCTGAGAATGGCCGGGTGGAAAAGTGTTCCGGGCGCCGTGTGAAAGTGGTGGATACAGTTGGTGCCGGGGATGCGTTCTCAGCGGCATTCCTGGCCAACTGGCTTTCTGGGAAAACGGCTGTTGAGGCGGCAGAGAAGGGGAACATCCTTGGGGCGTATGTGGCTTCCAAGAACGGAGCCATTCCGGATTATGATGATGAAATTCGCAATGCCCTTGGACTGAAATAAGAAAAGAGTGTTTAACCACGAAGCAGGAAAAAAGAAAAGGTATGAAGAATAGACTTTCTGTCCTTTGTGGTGAAAGTCTCTAGATAAATAGAGAAAGGGAGAAAGAAATGAGTATTAAGTTGTTGATGTGTGCGGTGATTGCAGCCTTGGGCGGGTTTCTATTCGGTTTTGACACTGTAGTTATCTCCGGCGCGGAGAAGACGATCCAGACGCTTTGGGGCCTGAGTCCGGCAATGCATGGGTTGGCGATGGGTGCGGCGTTGTGGGGTACGGTGCTGGGTTCGCTTATCGGGAGCTGGCCCACTGACCAGTTCGGTCGCAAGAAGACCCTGCTTTGCATCGGTATCCTGTTCCTTGCCGGTTCGCTGTGGTCCGCACTGGCTCAGGGAGTGTACTCCTTCGCGATCGCCCGGTTTCTGGGGGGCATTGCCATAGGTATATCCACGGTGGCCTCGCCGCTTTATATCTCCGAGATTGCGCCTCCTAAATTGCGTGGGCGGCTTGCCGGCATGTTCCAGTTCAACATCGTTTTTGGGATCCTGGTAGCTTTCTTCTCCAACTACATGCTTTCCGGTCTGGGTGCGAATTCCTGGCGCTGGATGCTCGGTATAATGGCTGTGCCGTCGATAATCTATGCGTTGGCCTGCTTTGCCATTCCAGAGAGCCCGCGCTGGTTGATCGCGCGCAAGGGCGATCGGGCTGCCGGCATCGGGGTGCTCCGTCTCATCATGCCTGAGGTCTCTGAGAAGGAGATTGAAGCGAAGGTGGACGAGATCTCCACGGCGGCAATGCATGAAAAGGCAAGTGTCGGGCATTTCTGGAGTGCGCGCCTGAAAATTCCCATCATGCTGGCGTTTCTCGTGGCGTTCTTCAACCAGCTCTCCGGTATCAATGCGATCCTGTACTTTGCGCCCAGGATTTTTGAGCTTACCGGTTTGGGTGCCAAGGCAGCGCTGCTGCAGTCGGTAGGTATTGGGGTGACCAATCTTATCTTTACCTTCGTAGGGCTTTGGCTGATCGACCGGCTTGGCCGGCGGACGCTGCTGTATATTGGCTCGTTCGGTTACATTGCGTCGCTAGGGCTGTGCTCGTGGGCGTTCTTCTCGGGACACTTTGCAATCGTCCCTGCGTGCATCTTTGCCTTTATTGCAGCACATGCGGTAGGCCAGGGCTCGGTGATCTGGGTGCTGATCTCTGAAATCTTCCCGAACCGGCACAGGGCCGAGGGACAGTCGCTGGGAAGCTCGACGCACTGGGTATTCGCGGCGCTTCTGACCACGTTTTTCCCGTCGATCGTGGCTATATTCGTTCCCGCCAAGGATTCGCCCCCGGGCCCGGCCGGCTACATCTTTGCTTTCTTCTGTTTCATGATGATCCTGCAGTTGGTGTGGGTGAAGACCATGGTGCCGGAGACCAAGGGAGTGCCGCTCGAGGAGATGCAGAAGAAACTGGGAATAGAATAGGAAAGAAGAATTATACCACGAAGGACACAAAGAAAAGGCAAAGTGATGAGATTATTGGAAACAATCTCCGTGACCTTCGTGGTGGAGATAAAAAGGAGGAATAATTATGAAACAGTGGTTTATCAATATCGCGGTGGTAATGGGTTTAGTTCTGGGCAGCGTTGCGGAAGAGGCAAAGGATATAGTCATTGCCGATTTCGAGGGCAAGGATTATGGCGAGTGGAGAATCACAGGTGAAGCATTTGGTACGGGGCCGGCACAAGGAACCATGCCCAAACAGATGAAAGTTGAAGGATTTTTGGGTAAGGGCTTGGTTAATTCATTTATGAATGGTGATGGGTCAACCGGTACTCTCACCTCGCCGGACTTCAAGATTGAGCGGAAGTTTATATCTTTTCTGATAGGCGGTGGCGGTCATGAGGGTAAGACATGTATGAACCTGCTTGTAGAAGGTAAAGTTGTGCGGACGGCCGTGGGTCCGAATGATGAGCCGGGTGGCAGTGAAGCCTTGGCTGTTTCCCAATGGGATGTCAGTGAATTTGCCGGTAAGACTGCGAAGATTGAGATAGTGGATGATGCTAAGGGTGGCTGGGGGCACATCAATGTCGACCAGATTGTTCAGACTAACCGGAAATCGGCGGCCGTACTGCACGACGTGAAACGTGAATTCGAAATTTCAAAACATTACTTGAACCTGCCTGTGAAAAACGGTGTACCGAAACGATTTGTAACGGTTCTTGTGGATGGAAAAGCCGAACGCAAATTTGATATTGAGCTTGCTGATTCAACTCCGGACTGGTGGTCGGTACTGGATGTAACGCCATGGAACGGGAAGAAGATAACTCTCAGTGTGAACAAGCTGGCGGAAGATTCGGAAGGTCTTAAATCGATAGAACAGGATGATAAAATTAAGGGAAGCGAGAACCTGTACAGCGAAGAACTCCGCCCCCAGATTCATTTCTCCCCGAAACGCGGCTGGAACAACGATCCGAACGGGATGGTTTTCTATAAAGGCGAATATCATCTTTTCTTCCAGCACAATCCGTACGGCTGGGGCTGGGGCAACATGCACTGGGGGCATGCTGTAAGCAAGGACATGGTTCACTGGCAGGAGTTTGATGATGTGCTGGCACCTGATGAAATGGGCCCTATGTTCAGCGGTTCGGCCGTGGTGGACTGGGAGAATACCAGCGGATTTGGCAAAGACGGTCAGCCGCCGATGGTGTTGATTTATACTGCTGCTGGGAATCCTACGGTGCAGGGTATTGCCTACAGCACAGATGGTCGGAACTTTACGAAATACAGTGGCAACCCGGTCTTGAAACAAATCACCGGTGGTAACCGTGATCCGAAGGTGATCTGGCATCCGCCTTCGCCAAGAGGCTACGGCGTGACAAGTGAGCCAACAGGCAAGTGGGTTATGACGCTCTATGTCGGCCTGCCGACTCATGAAGGCAAAGTGGACAAGAAGGGCAAGCCGGTGAATGAGCACACCATTCATTTCTTCAGTTCGCCGAACTTGAAGGATTGGACATTGATGAGCCAGATCGATGACTTTTATGAATGTCCTGACTTCTTTGAGCTTCCAGTTGCCACGCCTTCGTCAGGCGACTGCGGCGCGGCAAGTGGCAATCTTAAGAATAAGAAGTGGGTATTAATGGCAGCCAACAGCGATTACAAGGTCGGCACGTTCGATGGCAGGGAATTCAAGCCGGAAAGTGAGAAGTTGAAGGGGCACCGAGGCCAGGGTTTCTATGCTGCACAGACATTCAGTGATATCCCGGCAGAAGATGGTCGCCGTATACAGATCGGCTGGCTGCAGGCAGCATCACCAAAAATGCCTTTTAATCAGGCAATGACAATTCCCCTTGAATTGAAGCTTCGTAATACCGCAGATGGAATCAGGATGACGTGGACACCCGTCAAGGAACTGGAGAAGTTGCGTGCGAAGTCGCATAGCGTCAATCCACTTACAATGAAGGCCGGCGATGCAAATCCACTTGCGGCCGTGAAAGGTGAACTACTTGAGATCCGCGCTGGCTTCGAGCCCGGTGATGCGGAAGAAATTATCATCAAGGCGCGTGGCGCAACCATTACCTATGATGTAAAGAAGCAGGAAATGAGCGTTAACGGTCAGAAGGCTCCGGCTCAACTTATTGGAGGCAAACAGCAGATTGTCATTTATGTTGATCGCACGGCGTTGGAAGTATTTGCCAGTGAAGGCCTTACTTATATGCCAAAGCCATTTATTCCAAGGGCGGATGATTTGTCGGTGGAGCTGTCGGTGAAAGGTGGAAGTGCAAAGATTATCTCGCTTGAAGTTCATGAACTCAAGTCGGCATGGACGCCGGTTAAATAAGAGCCTGGTATATTTTGGCCAGGGTTCAGAGTTGCTAAGAAGCGAGGCATGGTTCAAACAGCGGGGAGTCGAAGATCCAGAGAGATCCCTCGGCAGGCTCGGGATGACAAGCCTGGCTGTTACTGGATTGCAGCAGGAGTGTATAAATCAGGAGAACTAATATGAAAATATGGAAAGTATGTGGGCTGGTCTGTGGCGTAGGGTTGATATCTGCTCTTAGTTTTGGGGCGGCGGATGATTCAAAGGCGGTAAAGCTGGTTGACAGGGAGGCGCTGGCAAAAAAGATTGAGGCAAAAATAGGAAAGGAGGGGATGACCCTGGCGGACCAGTTGCGTGGCGCCCGCGAGTTACGGCAAAGGCTCTGGAACGATCCGCAAAGGCCCCGCTATCATTTAATGCCACCTGATGGTTTCTGGAACGATATAAACGGCACAATATTCTGGAAAGGGCGCTATCATGTCTTTTTCCTTGGCCGGCTTGCCCCTGATCGTGACACCATTCTCAGCGGTAAGGATACAGATCATGCGCGTGAAATCTGGCTGCATTCCTCGAGTAAAGACTTGGTGCACTGGATACATCATCCACCTGCGATTCTGCCGGTATTCGATGGCAGTATGCCGAACGGCATTTACAGCGGTGACATGATTAATGATGCGCCTGTGCCGACGATTATTGTCCATATTCCGAAGCAGGGTACATGTATTTATACAGCTGAAGATGATGAGTTGATCCGTTGGAAACCGAATCCGGCCAATCCTGTTATTCCGTTGACAAACGCTCAGCCAGAAGCAGTAATATTTGATCCATGTGCCTGGAAAGAAGGGGATATCTACTACGCACTTGTTGGCAACAAGAACAAGACTCCGGGTTACGAGGGTGATTCGTCGAGTTTGTTTAGATCGAGTGATCTGGTGAAGTGGGAGTATCGTGGGCCGTTCTACAAGTCAGACCGGAAATGGACAAAGGAATACGAGGACTGCGCCTGCCCGGACTTCTATCCTCTGGGTGACAGGCATATGCTTATTTCGCATGTGCATCGCCCGTGGAATCATCTTCAGTATTACATCGGGAAATGGGATAAGCAGAATGAAAAATTCCTTCCTGAGTCACATGGTTAC